>CALFBU010000126.1 GCA_937951455.1 uncultured Rhizobiaceae group bacterium | reverse complement strand
AGGCGGATGGCCGATTGTTCCAGAAGGTTTCGCACACCCCAACTTCGCTCCGTAAGCATCAAGGGAAACTCTGCACATTCATAAAGTCGCAATGTCTTCTTTGTCGCCAGCGGGTGAGTTTTGTTCATAATGCAAAAGACGGGCTGAACAATGTTGAACAAGGTTTGAAAGTCAGCCAGTTTCATCGGCTCATAGACAAGGCCGATATCGGCATCATGTTCTATCAGTGCCTTTTCAACATCGCCGCGGAATTTTTGTTGTACCTTGAATGTGACGCCTGGAAATTCTGCCTGATACTTTCGAACTTCACCCGCCAAAAACGAACCCAGCAGTTCGGGGCTTGCCACGATGGAAACATTACCCCTTCGTTGACCCGCCAAATCTGCAATCTGAGACTGGACGCGCGCCATGTCGGACATTTGGTTTCGGATGTGTTCGAGTAATATTTCACCCGCCGTATTAAGCCTTACGCCAACGGGTAAGCGCTCAAAAATCTGCACGCCCAACTCATCTTCAATGGTGAGCAAGCGCCTGTTAAGAGCGGAGGGCGTAATAGCAAGTGTTTCTGCAGCTTTTCTGATCGAGCCGGCCTTGGCTATTTCCTCCACATATTTATATGGCAATAAGTGCCGCATGAGTCATTATCTCCCCTTCTCCAAAAAAGGCGGTGCGTTTTTTGCACCACCCTTGACCGAAACTAACAGCAGACAACTCACCATGTCAAAGCGTAGTTTCCAAAGCGGGTGGGTTGAGTCATGTTTTTTCTCGTCCCGAATTTTAAACTTCAAACCAAGCTGAAGGAATTAAGATGAATATCATCATGGCAATTATAAAGCCGTTTAAGCTGGATGAAGTCCGTAAAGCACTTAGTGAAGTGGGTGCAGAAGGACTTACCGTTACAGAGGTAAAGGGGTATGGACGCCAAAAAGGCCATACGGAAATTTATCGCGGCACAGAATATGCGATCAATTTTTTACCGAAAATCAAAATCGAACTCGCTGTCGATGACAGCGTTACAGATGCAGCCGTTGAGGCAATTGCGACTGCTGCACGCACAGAGCAAATTGGTGACGGTAAAATCTTCGTCTACGACCTGAAACAAGCCATGCGCATACGTACCGGGGAAACCGGTCCTGACGCCCTTTAAGCTTCTTGAAAAATTACAGGATAAAATCATGTTAAAATATAAACTACTACTTTTGGGAACAGCATTTACTGCAGCAGCAGTGATTTCTGATGTCTCAATGGCGCAGGACGCAGTGACTGCTGAAACAGTCCAGGCTGAAACAGCTGCCATTCTTAACACTCTACTATTTCTTATCGGCGGCTTCCTTGTCATGTGGATGGCAGCCGGCTTTGCGATGCTTGAGGCTGGCCTTGTGCGTTCTAAGAACGTCTCCATGCAGTGTCTGAAAAACATTTCCCTTTACTCAGTTGCCGGTCTGGCATTCTGGTTCCTAGGCTACAATTTCCTATACAATGATGTTGCTTCTACTGGCGGTTACTTCGGCATTCCTGGTCCTTACAGCATTCCTGGCCCTGGCGAAGAAACCATGGAAGCAGGCTATTCAGTAGGTTCTGACTGGTTCTTCCAGATGGTGTTTGCTGCAACAACAGCTTCCATCGTGTCTGGTACATTGGCTGAACGCATCAAGTTCTGGCCTTTCATTATCTTTACAGCTGTGCTTACAGGCGCGATTTACCCGATCCAAGCATCCTGGGAATGGGGTGGCGGCTGGTTGGACGGCATGGGCTTCTCTGACTTTGCTGGTTCAACACTCGTTCACTCAGTAGGTGGCTGGTGTGCTCTTACAGGTGCAATCATACTGGGCGCTCGTAAAGGCAAATACACAGAAGATGGTCGCGTTGTTCCAATGCCTGGTTCATCCATTCCGCTTGCAACACTGGGTACTTTCATTTTGTGGTTGGGTTGGTTCGGCTTTAACGGCGGTTCACAACTTGCAATGGGTACAATCGGTGATGCTGGTGATGTCTCACGCATCTTCATCAACACAAACACTGCGGCAGCAGCTGGTGTTGTAACTGTCATCATCCTGATGCAAATCCTTTACAAGAAAATCGATGTGACCATGGCCCTTAACGGTGCACTTGCAGGTCTTGTTGCAATCACAGCCGAGCCGCTAACACCATCAGTGCCAATGGCAGTTCTGATCGGTGCAGTAGGTGGTGCGATTGTGGTCTTCACAGTACCTATGCTCGACAAGTTCAAAATCGATGATGTTGTTGGCGCAATTCCGGTTCACCTACTTGCAGGCATCTGGGGTACACTTGTTGTGCCGCTAACAAATGGCGATGCAAGCTTTGGCGTACAGTTTATCGGTGTCATCGCATTTGGCGCATTCTCAGTGATCTTATCAGCCATCGTCTGGTTTATCCTGAAAGCAACAATGGGTATTCGTGTCACTGAAGAAGAAGAGGCATTGGGTCTCGACCGTAGTGAAGTGGGTGTGGAAGCATATCCTGAATTCTCAAGATAAAGTTTGCCTAGCGGCCGA
>CALFBU010000125.1 GCA_937951455.1 uncultured Rhizobiaceae group bacterium | reverse complement strand
CTTCCTCGATTTTCTTCATCTCTTGCTACCATGAAAATCCGCAAAATCTCATCAGAGATCAAAACCGGCGTTGGATAAGCGGCATGGGTTTTCATCCATTCGGGGCCTTGCTCCGCTGTAAATATAAGCCCCGCTCTTTGCGCCCGCATTTCAAAATCCTCTCAGACGTGAGCTTGGAATTTTTGAACGTTTTGAAGGTTCTGCTGTTATGACGCTTTCATCTTCCAGATCCTTTGTAACCAGCGCCCCAGAGCCAACCACGCAACGCTTGCCGATGGTTATATGATCATTCAGCGTGGCGTTGACTCCGATAAAAGAACGCTCGCCGATGCTGACGCCACCTGAAATAACAACATGGGAACTGATGAAGGCAAAGTCACCTATAGTACTGTGATGGCCGACGTGATTACCGCTCCATAATGTGACGCCATTGCCAATTCGGGCGAAGGGCTGGATGGTGTTGTCTTCAAGAATGAAGTTGTTCCATCCGTGCTCGAAACCTGGAAATAGAGTTGCCCTGCTTGAAACATAACTTGTCAGTTCATAGCCCTTGGCCATGGCTTCCGCGCATTTTTCTTCGCGCAGTTTGTTTATGCCCGAATAACCAACAGCCACGAAAAAATCGTGTTCTGCTCGCGGGTGTGATTTTTCAATTTCTTCAAATGGCACTATCGGGTGACCTGCGAAACTGTCTTCTTCGATGAATTGACCATCCACACAAAAACAGGCGATTTCACGCTGCGTATCGTGCGCAAAATAAAATGCAGCCACCTCAGCCAATTCGCCTGAACCGAAAATTACGAGTTTCTTTTTCGTCATTGCTGATCCGATAAAGGGTTGGATGGAGATGCTTCACGATAAATGTAGCAGGTGGTTTCATAAAGACCGTAATCATTACGCAACGTATAATGGGGTGACAAAGATTTTGATATCAGTTTTGCTAGCGCACTATGATCGGGATGGAAAAGTTCATCACTCTTCCAGTCCACATTTTCTGACATGACGTTAAACGCCAAACCCTGCTTTGCAAACGGGAAAAGCTTGGTGGTTACGCTTTTTAAATACTCAAACATCTGGGCTTCCGTCATGGTTTCACGGCGTGTGAATATCCCGTTCATGAAGATGTAATCATACTGTGGAAGTTTGAGTTTATCTGTCAAAATATCAAGACAGTGTATTTTTACACCTGGATGGTTTTTCCGCGCAGCTTTTGCATAGGCTTTTGAAATTTCCAGGCCTTCATATTCAATATGGTGAAAGTTATTCTGGTCGATATAGGTTTTCAAACCGCCAAGGCCACAGCCAAAATCCAACACCCGAACCTTCTCTTTGCCTAACTGAATCAAATCCAGCATCACGGCATAGCGAATTTCTGCGTTTTCCTCATTTTTCCAGTCAACGGCTTTTGCACCTGTTTTGTGCGTTTCAAGGCAGGTTTCATAATGCGCGATAATTTCCATGTAACAATCGTCAAATGCATCATTCGTTATAACTGCTTGTCTGTTTCCAACAAGCGCAGTCGCTTGTCCGCCAATTACTTCCCTTACAGTCGCAAGCGGGCGTTGCTTTACCTCGGTAAAAATCTTGGCGAGATAAATTGCCATAATGCCGTTAAAGAATATGATAATTCCACCCACCAGCAGTGTCGTGGCAATGACCGATGTCCAGCCTGGAAGAGCCGAGTCATTAAAGAGTTTGAAATAAATCAAATAGGCAATCAAAACCAGCGCCAGAATTGATATCACAATGCCAACCAATGAAATTGCTTTTAGCGGGCGGGTAGAAAAGGCTGTCACCGCATTTACAAAAATATTGACAAGACTTCCCAGCCTGTACGTCGTTGCACTGCGCGCTGGCTTGGCAACGGGATAAGGCACTTGTTTAAACCCGGTCATGTGCCAAACGCCAGCGGCAAAAAGTTCACGCTCTTTATACTGCAGCATCGCATCAAGATAGCGTCTGCTCATCAACCTTGCGGTTGTGATATTAAGCGGGAACTTGATACCGGATAATAAATTCAGGCTAGAATAAAACAGGCGTCTGGCAGCGCGGTAAAAAAGGCTGCCCTTCTTTTCTGTTTGAACGCCGAAAACAACATCAGCCTCCGATTGTTGCATGTGTTGAAGAAAAGACCCTATCCACTCAGGCTCTTCTTCGAGATCGCTATCGCAGATAAAAATGTAATCACCGGTAGCAGCGCCCAGACCTGTCATGAGTGCGGGATGCTGGCCGAAGTTTCTGGATAAATCAATCAGCGTAATGCGATTGTTTTTTTCTGCCAGTTGCTTTGCAATCGTATAACACGCATCAGGAGAACCGTCGTTGACCAATATAATTTCATAGTCGCTGGTGATTTCCTGAATTGTAGCAATGGCACGTCGAACAAGCTCCTCAAGATGCGGAGCGCTATTATAAAGCGGTGTTACGAGTGAAATTTTCATCTACAAAATTTTTTCTTTATATAAGCTGGCAGTACCATAATTTTTTGATTTGAGTTAAACGCTTACGGACTGATCAGACCATTTGAGTTAGACACTGACTTTAGATGTTGTCTAGCACCGCGCCCCTCATGCATCAATAGATCGAGGATACTGACACCGTGTTCGAATGTTTCTGAAGTTTGGTTATATTGAGGATAGTCCGCGTAATTCGCGTAACAAAGTTCAATTTGAGCTCTCTCAAACTGATCTTTCTCTATGTATGCTTTTGCTGAGGGGCCGGAAATGTATCTTTGGGCCTCAAGGCTTTGACAGATCTCAACCAGTCGTCCTGTCGGATAACTTGCGGTCCTAGGTATTTTATGACTGTGCGCGAGGTTGTGAGTGATGTCCAAAAAGTCTGAAAGCAGTTCAAGAAAGAGGATATTGATGTCTGTCAGATAGTCCAGCTTCGCTGCTTTTTCATAGGCTTTGGCAAGTTGTGCCTCATAGCTGGCGAAATGTTCAGCCTTGCCATAGGCATGGCGGATCGATGCCCAGTGTTTTTTTGCCCACTGATGGTCTGAAACCTTGATTTGGTTGATGGGCAATTCGTACTTGCCTTTGGTTTCGACAGGTATGGATAGCCAGTGCGATTTTCCGTTCAGGATTATCTTGTTGCGGTTGCGCCAGTCTCTTCTTGTAAATTGTACCTCATCATAAATAACGAAGACATCGGCACTATTGACAAGGTCGAAATAGCCTTTCCAGGGAATATAATTGGATTGCAATATTACGACGGTGCGGGGCATGTGAAAATCCGAATTATTTCAGTGCATGGCTCACGCCAGATTGGTTCATCAAAGAAGCGGTACGATTTTGCTTAGAACGGTGTCGATGACGTGGTCTTGTTGGTCTTCCCTCAAACCGGGATACAAGGGCAGACTAATCGTTTGCCTTCCCCATGCAATGGCATTGAGACAGCTTGATTTGGTTTCGTGATATTTATCACCGTAGTAAGTTAAATCGGGTAGTGCGCGAAAATTGACGGTAACCGATATGCCATTTTCGTTCAGTATATTGATTGCCTCGTCACGAAAGTCTTCGCGCACGCCTATTGTGAAGAGGTGACATGCATCCTTACAGCCTTCCACTTTTTCAACCAGTCGAATTGGAGTGTTTTCAAACGCTGAATAATATTTATCACAAAGCGCTTGTCGTAGTGGCAGGCGGTCATCAATTTCATTTATTTGTCTTGGCAAGAGAACGGCAAGAAGGTCTGGCAAATTTGCCTTTGTGCCCAGTTGCATCATGTCCCAGTGATTGTATTTGCCGCCTTTGAAACGATCCACTGCGGTTGCGCTCATTCCGTGCAGACGCGTTTCCCGCGTTTTTTCGTAAAGGCTGGCGTTGCGAAAGATGACCGCCCCGCCTTCACCGCATGTCACATTTTTGGTTGCGTAAAATGAAAATGCACATGCGTCAGAAAATTGCCCGGGTTTGGCTCCATTTAAGCTGCCTTCAAAGCAATGTGCGCTGTCTTCAAGAATATAGATGTATTGATCGCCATGACTAACCTCATCAATTATCTTGCGCAGTTTAGACACATCAACCATCTGTCCATAAAGGTGCACGGGCATGATAGCCTTGGTATTCTTGGTAACTGCTTTGCTTGCCGCTTCGAGAGAAATCAACAAGGTTCCAGGATCAACATCAACGAGCACTGTTTTTGCGCCAAGTAGTTCGACGATATTTGCACTGGCGACAAAGGTGGTTGCCGGCACAATAACCTCATTGCCCGGCCCTATTCCCATGGCCATTAAGGTTGCCAGAGCACCGTTGGTCCAGCTGTTAGCAAGCATGGCATGAGGCGCACCAAAATACTCCGCCAGTTGCTTCTCAACTTGTTGGCAGATCGTTCCGGTTGTCAAAAAAGGCGTATCCAAAACATCCGCAATGCCCTTGGCATCTGCGCTGGAGAGCTGATGATGATAGAAGTCAACTTTCATGTTTTGAAGCGTCTTTCAAAGTTGTCAGGCAAAACGTTTAAAATCGAAACTGTCTATGATTCCTGGTAGTTCAGAGAAAAACTCTCTTTTAGGCTCCCAACCCAAAGACCGCAGTTTTTGATCGTCAAGGCTGTATCTTACGTCCTGCCCGAGTCGATTGCCAGTTGATTTCCAGGCTATATCTTCTGGCACGTTCAAATGTTTGGCGATGGCACGAAGCACCTCAATGTTTTGCAATTCAATATTGCTGCCGACATTGTAAATACTGTCGCG
Source organism: uncultured Rhizobiaceae group bacterium (assembly GCA_937951455.1). GTDB lineage: Bacteria > Pseudomonadota > Alphaproteobacteria > Rhizobiales > Rhizobiaceae > JAALLB01. The sequence goes on along the minus strand of CALFBU010000125.1, from coordinate 15,236 downwards.
TTCACCTTTTTCCATTACGGTCATGATGGCATCGACTGTGTCTTCTGCATGCAACCAGGAACGAATGTAACTTCCATCCCCATGCATCAGTGCAGCCTGACCACGACGCATGCGCCATGCACTTTTTGGCACCAGCTTTTCAGGATATTGGTGTTCACCGTAATTATTGGTTGGCCTCAGGATTTGCCAGTTGATGCCATAGGTACGTCCCCAGCTTTTGACCAACATGTCAGCTGCAGCCTTTGAAGCTGAATACGGATTGGAGGGAACAAGACGGTGGTTTTCATCATGCTTGCCCTCAATAATATCGCCATAAACCTCATCCGTGGAAATATGGATGAACAACGGTCTTTCATTCACTTGTTTTGAACGGACAAGTTCAAGAAGGTTTTGCGTTCCCAAAAAATTCGTTACGCAAAACGCATGATTTGATGTGATTGCATTATCAACATGGCTCTCTGCAGCAAAATTAACAATGACATCGGATTCTGGCAGATAATCAATTTCTGCAACATCAACTTCATAGAGACGATAATTTTCGTGCTGCTCAAACTCTTCCTTAACCGTCAGGTCAGCTGCATAGCTGACTTTATCAATGTTGCGGACAAAACAGCCCTGTTCGAGACAACGTCTTACAAAGTGTTTTCCAATAAATCCAAGACCACCGGTTACCGTTACAATTTCAAATTTTTTCATTTACACAGAACTCACTAGACTTTGGATTTTGCTTGGCTTCACTGTTATAGCGTGAGTTTGCCAAGGTCAATTATTCCTGGTTTTGAGCAGTCGTTATGCAATGGGTATAAGGCACCCGAAGCAGATTGTTATAGACCTTGAAACTGACATTCGAAAAGCTGTTAGAAAGCAAACTGCAATATTGCTCGGGCATGCGTACATTTTGTCCAGAGTCCCACTGCGCCAGTTTCCTGGCGATTGGATTTTGATTTTCCACAAAGGCCGGGTCGACCGCAATCAGACGCCCATCAGGCAATAAAAGACTTTTGGCAAGTTTAGCGAGATCCTGCACTTCCTTGTCACCGAGATGATGCAAAAGGCCCAGGCACAGTATCAGGTCATAGCCCTCTTTGGAAAAATTCCTGGCATCCGAAAAGTCACCACAATGAAATATTCCCTGATCTGCAAATTGCGACTTGGCGTTATCAATATGCCCCTGATTACGATCAATGCCCACGTAGTTTACGTCTCCCAAAAAGGGAAGCACTTCTGCCGAGCCACAGCCAAGGTCTAATACGAAGTCATTTTCTTTTGGGCGAATATGATTTGATACGATTGTGTTTCTGGCACGATGCGAACCAAGTGCCTTTTGATAAAAATCATATATGGCAGAGACCTGCGTTAGCCTATACGCGCCCGTTGTTTTTTCCATCTTGCCGCTACTTTCCAGTTTCGTTGTTTTCGTTCCAGTGCGGATTACTTTTTATCGTGTGTCAAAGTCATGATCATGGGCGTCGCTAGAGCCGGTGGAATTAATTTGAAAATCACTCCAATCAGCTTTCCGATAAAACGCATTTTTCCCAAATGTCCTATCAAACCCTGATGCCGGTTTGCGAATGTCGTATCACTTTGCAGACGCATGAAAAACCTCGCCATAACACCTCGCTCAAACTCGCTTTTCAAACCATTTTTTGAGGCAAGGTTTTTTATCCTTGATGACGTCACGAAATTTACGCCATCCCAAATAGATTGATTGGCTTTGATTTTCTTGGGTAAAATATAACGGGTTACTTTTGGAAAAAATGGCACAAGTGGAATTCCCAGATGCGGCTCAAACGGAAAATTATAATTGGGGCAAAGATGGCGCATAATACCACCATCAGACAAGACACCTGCCATTGCCTTAACTGCGCTATCAAGCGGAAAAATGTGTTCCATCACATGTATTGAGAAAATCAGATCAAATGTACCATGCACATTTTCATCAAGTTCGCTTGCGCCAATGGTGAGAATTTCAGGTTTGAGTTGCGGGGCGACTTGGCGCAGAACCGCATCTTGCATGGAAGTCATAAAGCTGAAACCACCCTGCGCACCTGGCTCAATTCCCAAGATATTGTAGCCCTCGCTTTTTAAAAAAGCGGTCAAAATTCCGATGCCGCTACCCACTTCCAGAATTCTGATATCTTTTCTCAGGTATGGCGTGATGAGATGAATATTGCTCTTCGCTTCATTCAGATATGTGTTTAAAAGTTCTCTCGTATCAAGCTCACTTATGCCAAGAGGCTGAGCGCAATCCTTGCATAATTTCTCAACATCAAAATTTGCAATAAATGCCTCAAGTCTTGTTTCAAGTTTTTCCATAAGTGATTTTTCTCGTCTACAAGGGAAGTTGGCGTTTTGATCTTAAATAGAAGTATCCGCCAATGATTAATATGACCACTGAGATTGCCTGAGCGATGTAGATCGGAAGCGTCATTTTATCATACAGCCCCCAGAGCAAAAAACGGTTTGCAAAATAGAGAAACACAAAAACCTTCGCCACGGTGAGCAAGTTAACCGTTCCCACAAAATATCTGACCTGTATTGAGTAGAGCACAAAATCCATTGACAGCACGATCAATAGAGCAAAGGAAACTGGAAGGCCTATGTGTGTCAAATAGGTCAAAACACCAAGGCTGAAAATGTTTCTCAGTCCGCCAAGAATTATATATCCTGTCATGTCGGTCCATTCTTGTTACGGATGAAAATTAGATATTGGAAACGTGGTTCTCTTTGCGCCTTTTAAAACTGAAAACAAAAGACATAATCCAGATAAAACATAGCAGCGCCAATGTCACCCCTGAGACAAGCGCACCTGTCTCAAAATATCGGTCCCGATATTCCAATTTGACGATGTTGTTTCCTGCCTCCACTCGAACACCTCGAAATGCGAAGAATGCAGGGAGTACCGTTTGCAGTGAACCATTAACCGTTGCGCGCCATCCAGCGTTATAGTTATCTGGAACAACCAGCGTGCCGCTTTGTTTGCTTGAAACCTCAAGAACCATTTCATCTGGCTTGTCGGTTTTTTTGACAACATCGGCTTCAGCAAAATCATCATTGGGGCAATTTGCATCTTGCTTCGTTTCTTCAAAATCCTCAGGGATAAGCAATTGTCTTTTTGAATAAGCATTGAGAATATCATCACGCAGCAGGTCCGGATTTGTTTGTTGTGCAACACGGTATCGGCAATAAACACGCAACGATTGTGCGCTTGCATCCCTGCGTTTGAGCAAAGCATATCGATTTTGGCTTGCTACAATTTCAAATCCCTTCGGCAAATTTGTAGCAACCCTATTTTTGACGCAAATCAGATAATTCACATTCATCATTTCAAGCGCTGTTGCATCATAGTCTTTACAGGGTACCCGTTTAACCCAATGGGGTCTTTGTGTTTTCCAATCAATCTTGGGGCTAAGCAAACGCATCACATAAGAAAAGCTCTCAGGCATGTAAGTACTGAACCCACCGATGGTGCGCGTGGAAGCGTATAAGAAACCCAGTTGATTGCCTGAAGCACTGGTAAGAACTTTGGAATATTGTGCTGGGTCTTCAGAAATAATTTTTTTGAATTCTGAAAATTGGCGTTCGTTTGTTACGTGCAGTTTTAACTTGGGGCGATCGGGATGGCGCTCATAAAATGCGCTTGGCAAAAGAAAAAGTATGGAGATGAAAGCAAGAACGAAGCCCAATGAACCAAAGGTATGGAAATTTTTCAAAACATCGTATTTGAAAAGACGCGGCATTAACAAATATAACGCCATGATCAGGAGCAAAATACTGCCCGCGATGACCGCGATATCTGAAGTCAGGTTTTGTTTTCCCAAGCCAAAAGCGAGGGCTGAAATTGCGCTCAGTAAAAAATACGAACAGCATAGGACGCGACCAGCTTTCCCCAGCGCAGTTGTCTTTCTGTCTTTTACAAATGCAAATATGCCAAAAGCAAAAAACGGGACAAACATTGATAAGACACCCAGAGCGTAACCCAATTGTCTTATCGTCGAAATAATCGGGATGTTTTCATAGATGGTCGCAAGCGGCGGCCCTGCAACAGGCAAAACCATCAAAAGAAATAAGAAGCAAAATGCGATAGGCAATGATAATTTGATCGCCAACTTCTTCATTTTCTCTGGAATGCCAAAGCTCCAAGCGATCACGATCGCGGGGATAAGCAGCAGGGATGTGAAAACAGGATCACCTTTTGATGTAAACGGCAGAACCAGCCCAAGAAAACTTTCCAGCCCGTTTTTCAAATTAGGCAGATAAAAAAACTGACCTTGTTGAGTACGAATATCCAGCAGGTGACCGAATACGGGCAGGACTAAAATCATTGCAAGCATGATGGAAACGACGCCTATGACAGCCGTAATCAAACTTGCTCTGAAAAAGTGACGTGATGTTGTGGTGTTACTCGAGCGTCGGCTAAATAACATAACCGAGTAGATCAACAGAATATGAACAATGGCGTATTGAAAGGCCACGCTCAGGCAAACGCCTACCAGAATGGTAATTTCGGTAAAATCACGCAAGCCTTTTTGAGGCCTGAGCAAAATAGCAAAAACTGCCAATAGTGTTGTGAGATTTATAAAAGCTGCAAATCTCGCACTTTGCTCCGTTATGATCATGTATCCATTGAATGAAACAAATAGAGCTGCCAGTCCTGCCCATACAGGTGCAATGCCTATTCGTTTGGCCACGAACCATGCGGGGAAAAATGGTAAAATGCAGTATATGTAGAGTAGAATATTAAGCTGCAAATTTGCGTTTGGACTTGAAGCATTTACAAAAGGCATTAACGCCCAAAATTGTTCCGGATCGGCAAACAGCGGCATACCACCGTTTCTAAATGGCAACCAATGTGCAAACCCGTTGGCAGATTCTTGTAAATAGGCTAGCCAAACCATGATACGTCGCCCATCCCCGTAAGGCGTTGCATCGGTTTGGATTGTTCCAGATTTTAAAAGGGCCAACAGGAGCAAACAATACATGAATGGATTGCCATAAACGTGCGTTACGAATTTTCTAAGCACTTGCTTCCCAGTCAAATAATGGCTTTACAACAAAACTATCTCGACCATATTCGGTTAAATGGACAGTAGCAATATTGCATTTGGAAATTGAAGATCTTTATCTCATCGCTCTACCGAGATTGGATCAAAAAAAGGCCGATTTTTCAATCGGCCTTTGAGGTGGAGCAAATTTACTCTTACGCAAATACGAAATTGTCTTCGCTTAGCGTGGCAAGATTAATGTCATGAATTGTAATCATACCTTGATCTTCAAGATTGATCGTCACATCATCGCCCGATTGCACTATGTGATCTGACAAATCTTCATAGGAACTGAAGTCGCTGTTTTCGATTGAAATGGTATCGATGACTTCAAAATCATAGAGCCTGTCACTTCCCAAATGGCCGTCAGCAAGGTCATAGACATAAGTATCTTCTCCGCTGCCGCCTCTGATTTTATCATTGCCAGCGCCGCCATTGATAATGTCATTACCACTGCTGCCGGTCAGATAATCATTACCATCACCACCCGACATTACGTCAGCGCCTGATCCGCCGTATACTTTGTCATTGTGAGCGCCACCAGAGAGGATATCATCCCCACCGCCGCCGACAATTTTATCAGCACCGTCGCCGCCAAACAGGGAATCGTTACCGGAATGGCCTTTCAGGGTATCTGCGCCACTTTCGCCGTAAAGCGTGTCATTGCCACTATTGCCGTTCATGGCATCATTGCCACTGCCACCATGTAGAACGTCTTCTCCCGAGCCACCAGAAATATCATCTGCACCCGAGCCGCCAAACAGTTGATCGTTACCACTGCCACCGGAAAGTGTGTCATTGCCACCATCACCTGACAGCGTATCATCGCCTGAATTGCCGAAGAGTTCATCGATCCCTGCGCCACCATTCAGGACATCGTTGCCAGAGTTTCCGTTCAAGATATCAGCACCATCATTACCGAAGAGCACATCATTGCCGGAGTTGCCGGACAATTCATCATTACCGCGCCCCCCTTCAAGACGGTCATCACCGGATATGCCGAACATGACATCATTGCCATCGCCACCGTACAGAATGTCATCATCCGGCAAGTTGCTGCCATTGCCAGACGGTGTTGGCAGAAGTGCCACAATATTATCCTGACCAATATCGACGTTGATGACGGTATCATCATAGTCGTTATCGCCACCACCTCTGATGTCTTCAAAACCAAGCAGAAGATCACCCCCTACAGCATTGGCACGGCCAACAACATGCAGGTAGTTATCAGGATTTGTTGCGAGATCCGTTGGTACGGAACCTGTTGAGTGGAAGATATCATGACCAAACTGACTTTTTACGTGATATTCTTCACCTGTTGTACTGTCGATATACCATAATTCCATCGGCGCACCCACTACCGCAGGACCACCATCCAGCGCACGCATTTCATAAGTGCCATTAAGACCTTCAAGCGCTTCACGGTTATCAGCACCCTTGCCGTAGCCATTGGAGACGACAAAGAAACCCAATTGCGCACCAGCACTGACATCAAACTGTACAAATGATTGATTACTAATCAAATCGCCGCCGCTACCTTGTTTCGACGCATTGGCGAACAGGATTTGGACATTTGTAATTTCGCCATTTGGGCCAATTTCATAAACGCCGAGCGCGTTTCGATACCCGGCACCTTCATCGACGAACGTAACGGTTGCGGTTGTTGCGTTTTGAATGACCAGATTTTGCAAATCGACATAGGCCGGTTTACCGTTTCCGTAGATGGTATCGTTACCACCCTGGCCATAAAGTGTGTCATTACCAGAACCGCCGTAAACGTCATCGTCGCCACTTAGTGCGCGAATAGTATCATCGCCGTGATTGCCAGAAATTACTTCTGAACGACCTGTTCCTGTAATATTATCTTCTCCATTCGTGCCCTGAATGAGGGAGATATTCATGTCTGTATCTACAGTCATATTTTATGCCTCTGCTGTTATGTTGTTTATTATTGTTTTAGTTTGTTGGGGATTTACCATCCGATGCCTTGGTAACCCTGAAACATCGGTTGATCTTTAAAGACACGCACAAGATCAATGACTTCGACGCGACCAAATGCGGATGCGACAAGTTCTTGAATTTCGGGCGTGTTTTGAGTGACGACGATGACGTCGCTCTGCTCAATGACTTGATTGCCATTTGCGCGCATCATATCCGGTAGCGCGTCAACCATCGGTTTCAGATGTGGGCAAACATGTTCAACATATGTGAATTGATTTTCGATACGAGTGTTCGGGTCAATTGCTGGATCATAGGTCGTTACTTCATAGTCTTCCTGAACAAGTGCGTTAATCACTTCAAGGATCGGGCTTTCACGCAGGTCATCCGTACCTGCCTTGAAAGCAAGTCCCAGAAAACCAATTCGCTTATGGCCGGAATTGCGTACCATCTCAGTCGCTGCATTAATCTGAAGTGAGTTGGATGCGGACAAGTTGCTAATGAGCGGCGTTTCAACATCAAGCTTGTTTGCCAAATGTGCAACCGCACGTACCTCTTTGGGTAGACACGATCCCCCAAAGGCGAAGCCCGGTTTCAAATAATATGGTGAGAGATTTAGCTTCGTATCTTGTACAAAGATATCCATCACCTTGTGGCTATCGATTTCCAATGGCTTGCAGATGCGACCGATTTCGTTTGCAAAGCTTACCTTGGTTGCATGCCAAACATTATCGACATATTTGACCATTTCAGCCACATCGATGGTTGTCATCAGAACGTTTTCATCGACCGGCTTGTAGATGTCTGCCACAATTTTTGCCGCGCGTTCATCATTTGCACCGACCACTGTTTTTGGTGGTGCATAGAAGTCTTCAATGGCAGTACCTTCTCTCAGAAACTCCGGATTAAAAGCAATGCCGAAGTCATCACCCATCTTAAGGCCAGATGCTTTTTCGATTTCCGGAACCATCACATCAAGTGTTGCACCTGGCGGGATTGAACAACGCATGACAACGACATGATATGATTTTTTCTGGCGCAGACCTTCGCCTATCGCACGAGCTGCTGAAACAATATAACGGTAGTCGCAACCACCATCCTTGCTGGTTGGCGTACCTACTGAAAGAAATGTAACTGAAGTATCAACTACGGCACCCACAAGATCAGTCGTCGCTGATATTAGATTATTTGCCACACCATCCTGAAGATATTCACCTAGGTTTTTTTCATGGATCGGTGAAGAGCCTTCCTCGATTTGTTGAACCTTGATGGTATCAACATCGACGCCGACTACGCGGTGGCCTAGTTGTGACAAACACGCCGTTGATACAGCGCCCACATAGCCAAGTCCTACAACTGAAATCGCTGGCTTGTTAAAGTCAACTTCTGGTAAGACAGTTGAGTGCTCAAATTCATACTTCTTTGCTAGTGCATTCATCTTGTTTTCCTCTTGGTAGATGATGATTTACACAGCCTGTTTCAATTCTCGTGCCAGTTATTTTTATTCAATTAATTCAACTACTTGTCTGTTTTTAATCGTTAAATTTCTTCATATTTTTTGCATTATGAAAAGATTATTTTTGCGTTTTGCAAAGTCTAATATTGAACAAAAAAATAGCGGGTCAGATGCCCGCTATTTTAAGTCTGTTTTGTCAGCTGTTAGAAGTTGAAATAGATGAACTCAGTCAGGTCGTTCAAACGATATATCTGTATGACTGACACAAGCGCTATCGCAGTAAAGGCAACTGCCCAGGCCGGTCTTGGAGACCAGCGAAGCTGAAAGACGCTAAACAGCGGCTTTCCAATTTCCTTGGCGGTGTCGAGCACAGGTCTGTACTTGCTTGTGAACTCGATACTGTTTGGCAACAAGACCACAATCATCGTCATAGCCAACAGCATGTAGGGTGCAAGATCAAAGTCAGGGATGATTTCTTGCGCTGTTCTTATGCCAATATATTCTGACATACCGAGCATTGATTGCAGCATGATTGCAGCACCCGTAAAGGTTTCGGCTCTAAAGAAGACCCAAGCGAATATTACAGCGAACATCGTTACCGACCATGCCATGAATGCATAAAGATATGAATTCATATTTGTGCGGACAGACTGCCCCGCTACAGACCCACTCCACACATGGTTTATCATCAGATAGCCACCATGTAGCGCGCCCCAGATGATGAAATTCCAGCCAGCACCGTGCCAAAGCCCACCCAATAACATGGTGATTGCAAGGTTGCCTCGTGTTCCCAACAAGCCGGATTTGTTGCCACCTAGCGGGATGTAAAGGTAGTCTCTCAAAAACCTGGATAGAGTAATGTGCCAACGACGCCAGAACTCAACGATGCTCGAGGAGCGATAGGGAGAGTTAAAGTTGATTGGCAGGCGAATGCCAAACATTAGTGCAAGACCTAATGCCATGTCGCAATAACCTGAAAAATCGAAATAGATTTGAAAAGTATATGCGATAGCGGCGAGCCAGGCGGCTTCCATCGGTACGTTACCGCCTTGATCAGCGATTGTGAAAACCGCATTGGCCATGGGAGCAATGCCATCTGCCAAGACAATTTTCTTGAAAAGGCCGATTGAAAAGAGCGTCGCACCAGCCATGATATTTGTAATATAGCGATTGTTAAAATGGCTCATGGTAAATTGTGGGATCGTATCACGTTGCATAACGATCGGCCCGGCAATCAACTGCGGAAAGAACGTCACGAACAAAACGTATTTCTTGAAGTCGCAATTGACCAGCTTGTCCTGATAGGTATCGCGCAAAAACGACACCTGCTGGAATGTATAAAACGATATTGCAAGCGGCAAAATCAATCCGAGTTCAGCGACCTCCACGCCAGTGACAGCGTTGAAGTTGCCGATGAAAAAATCTGCATATTTGAAAACACCCAGCATCAATAAATTTGCGGTGATGCCTAGCGTTAAAACGGTGAACGATTTATTCCACTTCAGGATTAGGTGAACCAAATAGTTGAACCCTACCGAGAAGAGTAGCAAGATCAGATGCTTTGGGCTCCAGCACATGTAGAAAACCAGAGAAGCCATGATGAGCCACCAGATAATCGCGGTTTCCATACGCAATGCGCGCAGACATAAAAAACCAACCAAAACAGGTGGCAAGAAAAGATAAATAAACTCAAGTGAACTGAAAACCATGGGTTTATCCCTCTCTTTCGGTAATCGATACGGAAGCTTCCAAGTTTTTCTTTGCTTCCGCTTTTTTAATCTCATCCAGCAGTTTTTTACTGCCAGTATGTTTTAACAAGGTACCCTGCTCCGCAAGTTCGCGTGCTTTGACCAGATTGTATTGAACATGCTTACCCTTAAGATACAGGCGACCCAGTTCTTCCATTGAACCCGGGTGCCCGGCTGCGATCCCCTTGTTGAAAAATTCAACGGATTTTCTTTCCGGCAAACCGAACTTCCTTTTAAGGTGCAACCTTCCAAGCGTTGTAATTGCTGCAGCATAATTTCTTCTTGCACTCTCATTGAGCAGTTCCAGAATGTCTTCCTTGATGGCCTGTTCTTTCTTCGTTTCAACAAGCAACATCGCCATGTCATGCATTGCGATCGCGTCGCCGAGACCCGCAGCCATGGAAAGCCAACGAATTGCTTCTTCGTTATTGGGTTCAAGTATCAATCCGTTTAAATGCAGTCGGCCAACAGATCTCGCAGCTTGCGCATCGCCTGCTTTTGCAGCCATTTCGAGCTTGGGCATAAACTCCGTTAAAATAGCTGCGGCTTTTTCAGGGTTTGCAGGCATGGATGCGCTGCCTTTGGCCAATAATTCAATCAGGGGAATTACCGCCGAAGACGAATTATGAACTGCAGCATAGCGATAATGTTTTAGAGCAAGCTCTATATTTTGCTTAACACCAATGCCTCGGGAATATGATTTTCCAAGCTCATTATGAGCCTTCATATATCCCCATTGCACCGACTTGGTGAACCATTCAAAGGCAATGCGCGCGCAATCATCGCCTTTGGACATTCTGTATACGCGGCCCAGTTCGAAAGCCGCCTTTGCACGATCTTCAAAAGGACGCTGAACTGCCTGCAACAAAAGATTACGCGCTTTTTCCAAGTCGCGAGGCACACCCCAGCCTTTTGCATACAGCATTGCATATTCATATTTAGCCTGCACGTTAGCGCCAACAGCATTCTTTTCCAAAATTTCTGCTGCCTTTTGCCAATCCTTGTTTTTAACAAACCCGCGCGCCATCAAGAGCTCTTTTTTTGTGACTGGATCTGGCACATAAGCTGATTGCATATCAGGTTTGTGCAAGGACAATGCGCTTGCAACAATCACAGTTGATAGCGATGCCAAAATTGCAAACGAAACAAATTGTGTTTTCTTTTCATCGGTCATTTTGCATACTCCATACGCGGCAGTTTTGCCCTTCGGACAAACCAATTGCCTGGCTAACTTGAATTCGTTGTGCTTGATCGCTCACGTGACATTTGACGTCTTTCTCACGCTTGATAACCATCTTGAGTGCGTCTTTGTTTTTGGTGATTAGAGGGACTACCTGACCAACAATTTGGCGCGCCACTTTTGAATCGAAGTGATAGGCATCGTTAAAACGACTGGCATCTTGCGTCAGACCGGTTGGATAATCCAGATCAACAACCGTACCCAGTTCAGCCAGTTTCACGCGCAATTGGTGATTGATTTTACCCAAGCCATTTTCCTGGATCGTATTTTGCAGGTCAGTAATGGTAGGCGGTATGACAAAAATCAGATTTCTATTTTCTGATTTCGCCCACTCACCCATTTCCTCAAAATGCTTCCAGTAGTTTTGAGAAAACTCAAAGCCACGCCAATCCGATTTGGCATTTTTTCTAACCTGGGTTGCATGTTTTTTCGGAAGGTTCGGAATGAGCGTATCAATTTGATAGGCTCTACGAAAATCATCCCAATTATAATCTGGAATGGTATAACCCCAACCTGCACTATTATATCTGTGGTGTCCTGAATAAGAGAACTTCGTGCGCGTTTTTTGATAGGCCAAAGGCTTGAGGTCGGAGGGCATATCGCATCCAAAGCAGACATCCGGCTCCAATAATTTGGATAGCGATGTTTTACCTTCCCTGCCTAACGAGCCGGCATTGGCTTTGGAAACCAAAGAACCATATTGACTAATTGCCTCTTCATTTTCCTTTTCAAACACTTTTAACGTGGTTTGAAACACATTCCAGTTTTTCAAATATTCCAGTTTGTGGCGAACCAGTTCAACGGCTTCAGGAACCCTGTTCATGCCCCCCTTGTGGTCTTCATCAAAACTGCGCAGTTGTACGCCCACAACCAGGTTTTTAATTGCAGGGTCAGATTTAATGAGACTGAAGGTGCTGTAGATTTCTGGAATGGTACCGCCACCATAGGCAAGGTTAAGCGCTGTTGGCATGTTCAATTCGTGCCAATATTTATCACGCAAAGCACGTGCACGGCTGTCACCCAAAATGATTGTGTCATGTGAACCGCGAACAAACTTTGCCAGTTTCCAAAGCGGGTAATGTGCTTTTTCGGCAATATCATTGATTGCTGTTGGTCGATCTTTTGACGAGAACATCTGATAGGGGTCAACGGAAAACGTCAATAAGGCAGGTGCAGCACCCAGCGCAAAAGCTGCGCTCATCATGGGCAAATACAATCTTTTGTTTGTTTTATGAGTCTTTGGCATTTGAGTCTCCAGTCTTTCTCAGAATCATTTGCAAAATGAATGCCAATTTATTTCTTCAATTATTTCAATACGTTATAATTTTTTCATTTTGCAAAACTGGTTATATTTTTGCAATTTGCGAAAGTGGATTTGCAAATGGCAAAGCACTTTTAGTTCAGTACGGGAAGCGCATCTCGCAGCTGTATGTAGCTTGGAATATCAACCAGATTTGTGTAGTGAACCGTCGATAGAAAGAGCAGCGCAACTGCAACCGTAGTGCATAGGGAAGCCATCCAGTTTCTGAATGTTTCTATGAAACTTTCGCCATTCATACCGGCACTTTGGTTGCCTCTGTTTGACCAACGCTGCTTTGACAGTCTGAATATACAGTAGACTTTAACAGAAGCGTTGATGACCTGATTGAGGTAAAGGATCCATGAGTAAGAAAGCTGTACCTTGCGTGAGTATGTGCACAAAACAAGCGACAACATCAGACGGCTGATCGCGATGAAAATCACATAAGAAAGCAAATATTCGACGCCCACCAGAAAGGCAGCAGAAACGGCCAGAACCGGACTCACCAACATGGTCCACATGGAGAGACGCTGGTCGATCAGACACCACCAGATGAAAAACGGCATGGCACGTGGCCCCAGCATGATGGCTCGCTGTCCATTGCGCAGCATGTTACCGGACCAGCGACGGAAGTTTTGCACCATCCGCTCCATGCCCGAGCCTTCGATGACCTCAATCGTGTAACCAAGCGCGTCAGGAATATAAAGCATATGCGAACCATGCTTGAGCATGTAGAACCAGGTGCTTTTGTCATCACCTGAAAGGAAACGAAACTTGCCCCATAGCCAGTGCTCAAGATGATCGGCCTCCAAAAGGCGAATGAATTCAAGCTGCTTGAGATTTTTGGCGCGGAAGACAGACATGCGGCCAGTCAGGGTTAACACTCGGCCGGAAAGGGCATGCGACTGCATGGCAAGACGGCGCTGTGAGAACCGCATTTGCAGCCAGCGTTCAATCCATCTCGGGCCAATACAAATTACTTCTTCGTCTGTCGTCACAGCCTGTAATTCTGGGTGCAATTTGAACATCGGCATGCATCGGCCGATCGCCCCTTCGCTCAAAACGAAATCACCATCCATAAAGATTATCAAATCATCATCCAGTACAGGCAAGCGACACATGGCGCGAAGCACCAGGCCAATGGCTGCGCGTTTTCCAGAGACGTTCTGACGTATGATGCGAAGCGTAACATCCACGTCCATGGCTTCGCGTTTGAGAAAATCGGAGATGATATCTTCATCAAATCGGTCAGATGAGCCTAACCAAATGGTTCCAGGCACACCAGAATTATGTATTTCCTTGACGATTGACCGCACCACCATTTCGGTGATCTCACGGTGTTCCTTGTAGGTCGTCATCATAAAATGCAGATGACGCGGACGCCAACCTGATTCCCAGATTTTCTGCCCTTCACGCTTGAACTTCGGATAGACAATGTGGCCATAAATGATTGCGCGAATTGCATGCGTAAACCACCACCCATATCGCCAGGCCCCAAGCCCGCCAATGGTAAACGTTATGACCAATGTCTTATTGTCAAATATTGTATTCGGTACGGTCAATAATCCGATTAGACACAGTCCCAAATACATAAAGATTCCCAGCAATACACCAGGTGTCCATTTCGCAAATCCTTTTGGCCAATGGGTCGGGTCGTCTACATGCTTCGAGGTATCAAATTGAAGTTTCATCGTGGAAGATACCTTTTAATTTAAGAACCGTATTTCCAAGCTGATTATAAATCGCACTCGTTGAACGTTTAGGGAAAACAACCACAGCAGGCAGACCTGCATATATGTAGTTTCGCTCTTCTTGAGTTAATTCAATTTTGAGCGAAACGGTGGCCGATTTTCCTTTTTGGTCATCCCAAACGTAATGAGATGCCTTGTCGTTTATGAAAGCCGAGTTTCGGTCGATCTTAGAAACGATTGCCGTGATATGGCGATCGAGTGCAGGAATAAAGACTTTCGCCTCATCATGCAGGCCGACTGTCAAAATCTGTTCTTGATCAAGGAAAGCCGTCACAGTTGGCTGCTCATGCTTTTCAATGGTGAAAAGTTGTTCGTTACGAAGCACCATAATATTACCAGGCTGCTTCACAGAAACGATACGGCCATCGAAGGGTGCCTTGATGATCATGCGGATTTTTTCTACTTCAAGTTTTTCAACCTGCATGCTCGCAGCCATGACCTTGGCATTGGCTTCTTCAACTTCAAGCGCCAGCATATCAAGGTCAGAGACAAACTCTTTATGGTTGAAGTAACGTCTTACCGAGACGGAATCCATTGCTGTTGCGCGCTCAAGATCATATTCAGCTTCTTTCAGGCGCCCAACGGTATTGGCCTGCTGGCGACGCAATTCATCAACCTTGCTTTCAGCAACCAGACCTTTTTTGCGCAAGGTTATCAAACGCTCAAGGTGTGAGTCGGAGGCTGCAAGTGCCTGTTTGGCAGATTCAACACGCGCAGCAGCAATTTCGCGATCCGTCTTGTTGATGATCTGATAAAGC
>CALFBU010000124.1 GCA_937951455.1 uncultured Rhizobiaceae group bacterium | reverse complement strand
CTGGCAGGCCCACCCTTGGTAAAAGCTGCAACGGGTGAAGTCGTGAGCGCAGAAGACCTCGGAGGCGGCGCAATGCACACGGCGACGTCTGGCGTTGCCGATTATCTGGCGGATGATGACATGCATGCACTGGCCTTGGCGCGGCAAGCAGTTCGCAATCTTAATCGAAAAAAGCCAGAACAACTTCAGCTACAACCGATTGAAGAGCCTGCCTATGACCCTGATGAAATTCTTGGCGTCGTACCAGCAGATTTGAAAACGCCTTACGATGTCCGCGAAGTCATTGCCCGCGTGGTGGATGGGTCACGCTTTGATGAGTTTAAGGCACGCTACGGCACAACCATCATTTGTGGTTTTGCTCACGTGATGGGCATGCCCGTCGGCATCATTGCAAACAATGGCGTTCTGTTTTCTGAAAGCTCGGTAAAGGCCGCGCATTTTGTAGAGCTATGTTCACAGCGAAAGATCCCGCTTGTATTCTTGCAAAACATCACCGGCTTCATGGTGGGCCAAAAATATGAGGCAGGCGGCATCGCCAAGGATGGCGCAAAACTGGTAACCGCCGTTGCCACAACCAAAGTACCCAAAATCACCATGCTGATAGGTGGCTCATTCGGCGCAGGCAATTACGGCATGGCAGGCCGGGCTTACTCACCACGCTTCTTGTGGACCTGGCCAAATTCCAGAATTTCCGTCATGGGTGGCGAACAGGCCGCAGGCGTTTTGGCAACCGTCAAACGCGCGCAAATTGAACGCGGCGGCGGTGAGTGGTCAGTCGAAGAAGAAGCAGCCTTCAAGCAACCCACATTAGACATGTTCGAAGAACAATCCCACCCGTTATATGCCTCAGCAAGACTATGGGACGACGGCATCATTGACCCGCGCAAAACGAGACAAACGCTGGCTCTGAGTTTGTCCGTGGCGCTCAATGCAGAGATTGAAGAAACGAAATTTGGTGTGTTTAGGATGTGATGATGGAGCTATATGAAATAATTATAATTGTTTTTGCTTGGGTTGTTGGCGCAGGTAGTCCTGGTCCGGCAACCTTGGCTATATCAGCTACTGCAATGGAGCATGGCCGTAAAGCTGGAGTAACAATCGCATCTGGTATTGTAGCTGGTTCAGCAAGTTGGGGAATTGCAGCTGCACTTGGAATTAGTTCATTAATGATAGCTAATGCGTGGTTATTTGAAATAGTCCGATATTTCGGGGCTACATACTTATTATATTTATCAATTAAATCGCTCAGAAATGCTTTTGGAAAACCCAAAAAAATAAATATTCCTGCACAAAAAAAGAGTTTGTTCGCGAAGGGCATGTTGCTGCATTTAACTAATCCAAAAGCTATTTTAGGTTGGGGTTCAGTTTATGCAATTGCATTACCAGCAAACGCTTCTCCTGTTTTAGTTGCTGAACTCTTCATTATATTAATTACAGCATCGACAATCGTATTCATTGGATATGGTTTCTTATTCTCAATGGAAAAAGTATCTAGTTTTTATGCATCTTTAAAACGATGGTTCGAGCTTGCATTCGGTTTGTTATTTGGTGCCGCAAGTATTCGTTTATTGACCTCCAAAATTGAGCTATCTTCATGAATAACGATCGTATCTCAAACACCCCAGGCGGGGAGCAGATGTTGATGGGCGGGATTGTTTTTGGTCTTTCCTTGCTTTGCTATCAGGCGTTTGAATACAGTCTTGGCGATTTGGGCAAGCTTATTTTGCTGGCCGCCATGATATTTGGTGCGGCGCAATTGGGGCGTGGTATCTGGGCCTGGAAATATACGGATCGCAAGATATTTGCTGAAAAGCAATTCACGCAAAACTTGCTCGTCGACATTCCAATTCGTGAGGGCAATTATGAAATCCTGCATGAGATTGAAGATGCGCTGATCGCGCTTATTCGTCATTCAAAGTCGGTTGAGATTGATTTGCATTCAATCGACAAGGCAAACAACATGGGAACGATCAACCTGCATGGGCGCGATGCGGATGCGATGTTTGCGCATGTTTATGCAACGCTGGCAAAATTTGCGATGCCAAACGGATTGCATCTTTTCCCAAAGCCTGGACACCCGATTGATACAGAAATTCATGGCAAACGTCTTTTGATGGATTTGCCCAGTTTGGAGATAACAAGATAATGTTTTCTAAAATCCTCATAGCAAACAGGGGCGAGATTGCTTGCCGCATCATGCGAACAGCACAAGCGATGGGCGTTGAATGCGTGGCGGTATTTTCTGACGCAGATAAAAACGCACAACATGTGCAAATGGCAGATGAGGCGGTGCGCATCGGAGCTGCTCCTGTCAATGAAAGCTACTTGTGCGGCGATGTGATTATCAAGGCAGCACTAGACAAAGGCGCGCAAGCCATACATCCAGGCTACGGATTCCTGTCTGAAAACCCGGATTTTGTGGAGGCAGTTGTAGCGGCGGGTCTCAAGTTCATTGGTCCATCAGCCGATGCCATTCGGGCGATGGGTTTGAAAGATGCGGCGAAAGTCTTGATGGAAAAAGCCAATGTGCCAGTAGTACCGGGCTATCATGGCGACATGCAGGATGCAGGCTTCCTTGCCATGAAGGCAAATGAAATTGGCTATCCAGTTTTAATCAAGGCTCGCGCTGGCGGGGGCGGTAAAGGCATGCGCAAGGTCGACGACCCGAAAGATTTTGCCGCAGCGCTGATCGGGGCGCAGCGTGAGGGCGAGGCGAGTTTTGGCGACGCGCATGTCTTGATTGAAAAATATATTACCGCCCCACGTCACATCGAGATACAGGTCTTCGGCGATAATCACGGCAACGTTGTGCATTTGTTTGAACGCGACTGCTCACTTCAACGTCGCCATCAAAAAGTTATTGAAGAAGCGCCCGCACCCGATATGACGCAGGAAATGCGTGAAGCCATGGGGGACGCGGCAGTAAAGGCTGCAAAGGCCATTGATTATTCAGGTGCTGGTACAATTGAATTTATTGTTGATGGTTCTGAAGGTTTAAAGCCCGATGGTTTTTGGTTTATGGAGATGAATACAAGATTGCAGGTAGAGCATCCTGTTACAGAAGCCATTACAGGTGTTGATCTGGTCGAATGGCAATTAAAAGTTGCAAGTGATGAATATCTGCCGATGTTTCAGGATGAACTTTCCATCAAAGGCCATGCGTTTGAAGCAAGGCTATATGCCGAAGATGTGCCAAAGGGGTTTCTGCCGGCAACAGGTACGCTTGAATATCTGGAGTTTTCGCAAAACGCTCGCAATGATTCAGGTGTCATAGAAGGCGATACCATAACCCCATTTTATGATCCGATGATCGCAAAGGTCATCACCCACGCTGATACACGCGAAGAAGCCTTGAGCGATTTGGAAAGCGCATTGGGCGAAACGCGTATTGCGGGAACGGTCACCAATGCTGCCTTTTTGCGCGCACTTTGCCTTCATGAAGGCTTTGCAAAAGGTGAGGTTGATACAGGCCTGATTGAGCGGGATATGGAAA
>CALFBU010000123.1 GCA_937951455.1 uncultured Rhizobiaceae group bacterium | reverse complement strand
ACGACATGGGTTTTAAGAATACGCTTGCATTTCATCTTTTGCTGACTTCAATCATCATATCGGCACTCATTCATCCTGTTTTTCTCTGTATTATATTCTGGCAAGTCTTATCGCTAGGTTCGCCATCGCCTAGTGGCGTAGATGGCTTCCTGGTGGCTACAAGCGTTTTTAATCTTGTGGGTGGCTATACGACATATGGTTTACTTGCTTACGCTGTTCTAAAGACTTCGCGGTATGATGGTTGCGCTAAGTTGCTGTTTACACTTCCCATTTATTGGGTGCTCATATCCATCGCGGGTTGGCGCGCTTTCGTTCATTTAATTGTGAAGCCTCACGAGTGGGAAAAAACACCTCACGGTCTCGCTAAATAAAGTTTTTCCCTTAATATGCCACAAAGTTACTATCATGATTTGAAATGAGATCTTTTTTGAAAATACGACTTACAAGTATGGTTGCTATCATATTTTTAGCAACTTCCATTTTGAGCCCATACCCGGGCTTTATCACACGCTCAGCGCACGCAGCTTGTACGGACACAGCAGCCCCCTCTGTCAATTGGGAGAACTGCCGTAAACGCAATCTCATCATGGATAATTTTAATTTTTCTGGTTCCAATTTTACGAGAGCAGATTTAAGCGCATCAGACTTGAGAAACAGCAATTTTCAAAAGGCCATGTTTTTTAAAACAAATCTTGCGCGTGCCTCGCTAGCTGGTTCAGATGCTGAAGGTGCAAATTTTGAGGGGGTTGTTGCCTCACGAAGCGATTTCAGCAACGGAAACTATAAAAACGCAAACTTTCTGAAAGCCGAGATTGGGAGATCCAATTTTTCAAGCAGTAATTTGGAAAATGCAGACATGTCCAAGGCCGATTTTAGCAGAGTGAATTTTTTCAATTCAAACTTGAAGGGTGTAAATTTAAACTTCAGCAATATCTCCAGAGCCAATTTAACTGGTGTAAATATTGACGAAAATTTCTCGCTCGAAGGCGCTTACATGTTTCTAACCCGTATCGAAGGACTTGATTTATCGGCTTCGAAAACCTTGAAACAGTGGCAAATTGATATGGCGTGCGGGAATGAAAAAACAATTTTACCAGAAGGCATATTAGCACCTGATACTTGGCCGTGCGATTTTGAAACTGACAACTAAGCTGTGCTCAATTAGCCCTTAAAATGCTTTGATAGCTTCAACCCTTGCGCCTGATAGTTGGACCCTAGATCTGTTCCATAAAGTTGCTCAGGACGATCCAGCATATGTTCATAAACCAAACTGCCGACTAATTGGTCATGCTCGAGGATAAATGGTACATCATGGCTTCTAACCTCTAGAACGCCACGCGAACCGGCCCCTCCCGCATGTATGTGACCAAAACCAGGGTCAAAGAAACCTGCGTAATGCACCCGGAACTCGCCAACCATCGTGTCATAAGGAACCATCTCGGCTGCATATAAAGGCGGCACGTGAACGGCCTCATTGGAAACAAGGATGTAAAACTCATCGGGATCAAGCACCAAATCTTGTGTCCCGTGATTATAAATCGGCTCCCAGAAATCCAAAATGTCGTGTGCTGCTTTTTTGTCGACATCTACCAGACCAGTGTGACGCTTGCCACGATATCCAACCAGCCCTTTATCGTCCCCTTTAAGGTCAATCGACATACCAATGCCGCCATTACGAATTGTCGGTTCGCTGCTCGCAACCAGGGTTTCTCTATTGTGAAGTTCTAGAAGCTCGTCATCACCAAGAACCGTGCGACCTTTTCTAAATCTGATTTGAGAAAGCCTAGAGCCTTCACGCACGACAATAGGAAAGGTCATCGGGCTTACTTCGAGATAAAGTGGTCCTTTATATCCAGCAGGGATTTGGTCAAACGCCTGACTTTCATTGACGATGACACGGGTGAATATATCCAAACGACCTGTTGAACTTTTTGGATTGGCGGATGCTTCGATATCGCAGGGCAGTTCAAGACTTTCAATCAAAGGAACCAAATATACACATCCGGTTTCAAGAATGGCACCATCAGTTAAATCAAGTTCATGTAGTTTAAAGCGTTCAAGTTTTTGGCCAACTGATTTTCCTTTTCCCGGAAGAAAAGAAGCTCTGACACGGTATGCCTTCTTACCCAGCCTCAAATCCAAACTTGCTGGTTGGACTTGGTCAGAATCAAACGGTCGTTCCGTAAGAATGCTTGCATCTGCGTACAGTTTTGCGATGCTAGCGTCTGAGAGAATTCCTGTGGTGCGAGTCATGCGTTCAACCAAACTTGAATAATACTCCATTTTAAATAAAGGGAAGTTTGATTGACGTGAAGGGGCATATGCAGTAAATCACACTTAATCGTGGTGATTTGGGCCGGCCGGCTTGCAGCCACGTTAAAAAAGTTGCTAAAGGGCCGAATTTGCGAGAATAAAATTCGCATTGCAGGAACCGGAACGCGACTTCGCATTCCGGTTTTTTGGTTTTTGGAGTAAAAAATGTCATCAAGGAAAAATTGGCGCCCAGCGACAAAGCTTATTCATAGCGGCACAACACGCAGTCAGTTTGGGGAAACCTCTGAAGCGCTTTATTTGACCCAAGGTTATCTTTACGAGAGTGCTGAAAGCGCAGAAGCGCGCTTCAAGGGCGAAGAAGATGGCTATATTTATTCACGTTATGCCAACCCTACCGTTTCCATGTTTGAACAGCGCATGTGCGATATGGAAGGCGCGGAAGATGCACGCGCTATGGCGTCTGGCATGGCAGCAGTGCATTCAGCGATCGCATGCCAAGCAAAGGCAGGGGATCATATTGTTGCAGCAAAGGCGCTTTTTGGTTCTTGTCGTTGGATTGTTGAAACATTAATGCCTCAGTATGGTGTTGAGTTCACGCTTGTTGATGGCAAAGACATGAATGCCTGGAAAAATGCGGTTCGCCCCAATACAAGTATTTTCTTTTTGGAAAGCCCGACAAACCCGACGCTGGAACTTGTGGATATACAGGCGGTAGCCGACTTGGCGCATGAAAATAATGCGGTATTAATCGTAGACAATGTATTCGCGACCCCTATGTATCAACGACCGATGGAACTTGGTGCAGATATTGTGATGTATTCCACAACCAAGCATATTGATGGTCAGGGCCGATGCCTGGGCGGCATTGTGCTTGGAACGGAAGAGTGGATAAACGAAAAACTGCATGAGTTTTTCCGACACACTGGCCCTTCAATGAGTCCGTTTAATGCCTGGAATTTTTTAAAGGGCCTTGAAACATTGCCCGTTCGTGTAACACAACAAACCGCAAGTGCTGGAAAGATTGCAGAGCATTTGGCGCTTCAAAAGTCGATTACCAAAATGATTTACCCAGGCCATGAAAGCCATCCGCAAGCAGAGATTGCAAAAAAGCAAATGAGTGGTGGATCAACCATGATCTGTTTTGAAGTGGAAGGTGGTAAATCTTCTGCTTTCAAATTCATAAACGCACTTGAAACAATCCAGATTTCAAACAATTTGGGCGATGCAAAAAGCCTAATCACACACCCTGCAACAACCACGCATAAAAATCTGTCCGATGAGGACCGTGCAGAAGTTGGCATTACTGATGGTACACTCAGACTTTCTGTAGGGCTTGAGCATCAAGACGATTTGCTTGAAGACATTCAAATGGCGCTTGATTGTATCTCTTGATGTTTAATTCAGTATTGGGCTGCGTTTAAAACCATGCTAACAGGTAGCAAGGTTATACAAGGCATGGTTTATAATGTTCAAAGCAACAACACACGATGTTAGCGT
The DNA here is from genome assembly GCA_937951455.1 of uncultured Rhizobiaceae group bacterium. Classification (GTDB taxonomy): domain Bacteria; phylum Pseudomonadota; class Alphaproteobacteria; order Rhizobiales; family Rhizobiaceae; genus JAALLB01. Next base: position 1,855 of record CALFBU010000123.1, on the reverse strand, counting down.
AACGGTAATGCCTGTTTACATTGATGAAAGATCAAATCCTGCAACCTCGCAATATTTTTGGGCTTATCGTGTTGTGATAGAGAATAATTCCGATCAAACATTACAACTTCTTACGCGCTACTGGCATATCACCGATAGTAACGGACACGTAGAAGAAGTAAGCGGTGATGGTGTTATCGGTGAACAGCCTATTATGAAACCCGGCGAGAATTTCAGTTATACGAGCGGTTGTCCTTTACAGACCCCCTCAGGCATTATGGTTGGCCATTACATGATGCAAAATGAAATTGGAAAAATGCTCAAGGTTGAGATACCTGCTTTTCCACTAGACCTTCCAGATCTTAGCCCTGTAATAAATTGAGAATTCAAACTTTATGATTACAGACCTACGCCCAATATTTCTGATTGTCGGATTATTAATCGCCACGCTTGGTGGCGCAATGTTTTTGCCTGCCGCAGTTGATTTTCTTGCCGACAACGATGACTGGGAAGTGTTTGCTTTTACGGGATCAATTACATTGTTGGTGGGTCTGGGTCTTTATTCAGGAGCGCGCGGGACAACTACCGGCATGTCGACACGACAAGCCTTCATCATGACAACAGCCGTTTGGATTGCGCTGGTTTTCTTTGGCTCCATTCCATATGTATTATCTGGTGCAGTGCCAACGTTTACTGACGCCTTTTTTGAGTCCATGTCGGGACTTACTACCACAGGCTCTACCGTCATCACAAACCTAGATGCACAACCCCCTGGTATTTTGCTTTGGCGCGGCATTCAGCAGTGGTTGGGTGGCTTGGGTATTATTGTGATGGCAGTGGCGGTACTTCCCATGTTGCAAGTTGGTGGTATGCAACTTTTTAAAATTGAAGCTTTTGATACAGCCGAAAAAATCATGCCGCGCGCCACACAAATTTCAGGCATGCTAACTTTCGTGTTTATTGTTATTACGGCTATTTGCATCTTGGCGTATTTGTTTGCCGGCATGCGCCTTCAGGACGCTGTCATTCACGGCATGACAACGGTAGCGACCGGTGGCTTTTCAACCAAAGATGCTTCCATGGGATATTTTGAAAGTCACACAATCCACCTGATTGCGGTAACTTTCATGATCTTGGGATCGATCCCTTTTATCCTGTACGTTCAAGCAACCAGAGGACAGCCGGAAAAGCTTTGGCAAAATTCACAAGTCAAAGTTTTCTTTTTAGTTGTAACAAGTTGCACATTCATAGCTTGGCTGCTTAACGCGCCCATTGAAGGGGCTGATGGAACAACACGCTTTGTAGAAGCGCTTTTCAATGTGACGTCTATCATCACAGGTACCGGATATTCCTCCACAGACTACGGACAATGGGCGCCTGGCGCGAATGCTTTTTTCTTTGCTATCATGTTCATAGGCGGCTGCGCGGGATCAACCTCTTGTGGGATAAAAATATTTCGTTTCCAGATTTTGTTTGAAACCACCAAACAGCATTTAAAGCGAATTTTCTATCCAAACGGTATTTTTATCATGCGCTTTAATGGAAAACAAATAGAAGATTCAGCTGCGACAGCGGTGATGAATTTCTTTGCCGTATATTTTCTATTGTTTGGTATTTTTGCAATTCTGTTGAATCTAACAGGGCTCGACTTTCTAACTTCGATGTCTGCAGCAGGCACGGCCATTTCAAACGTAGGCCCGGGGCTTGGTAGTACGATTGGCCCCGCATCCACGTTTCAGGATTTGAACGATACTGCCAAATGGATATTGTCTGCCGCAATGCTTGTAGGCCGGCTGGAACTCTTCACCGTTCTCGTCCTGTTTATGCCAAGGTTTTGGAGAGCCTAGCTTTATTCGGCCGGCTGTTGTGATCGCTT
>CALFBU010000122.1 GCA_937951455.1 uncultured Rhizobiaceae group bacterium | reverse complement strand
ACGCTACACTTGGCGCTCAAAATTTTTGCCGTGCGAAAATACCATGACCCAAGCGTTGGATAAATGGGCGAGTGAAAAACCGGATGTGACCCTCGCAACGTCAACAACAGATATAGATTTCCTATCGCAGAAAAATGACATGAGCAGTCTTCACTTCATGCGAGATAATGCTTTCAGAACCGAGCTTGTAGACTGGATGAGACTGTCTAAATCTCATCATAGTTATGCGGATGATGGCCTGAACCTTGAAGCCCTGCAAATGGGCGCACTGGAAGGATTTGGCGCAAAGCTTGTTCTGGGAACAAGCCTCTTCGGCGCGCTCGACAAGCTGGGCGTTGCAAAGGCACTTATCGGCGAAGAAGCACAAACAAAATTATCAAGCGCGATAGCCCTCTTCCATCGCCCGCAGAATGAATCGCCCATTGACACGGGACGTGCTTTTTATCGCTTCTGGTTGGAAATGACAAAGCTTGGTTTTTCGGCCTGGCCCATGGCGGTCGTTGCGGACAATGAAGAGAGCGCTGCTGAGTGTATGGAACGGTTTTCAATTCCCAAAGACCATCGCTTGATAAATGTCTTACGCGTTGGAAAGGCGGGCAGCAGAAGACCAAAAACGGCCAGACTGAATGCTGGCCGTTTGATTGTTTAAACTTTTCTCCCACCTTGGTGGGCGCTCGGTTTATCAAGCAGCTTCTGCGAGCTTTTTCACACCCACAAAATCCACCTTGCCCGTACCAAGCAATGGCACTTTGCCAACCCTTACTTCCGCGGGGATCATCAAATCCATTGCCTTTTTTGACTTGGCAAACTTCATGAAGTCTGGTCGTGTTGCACTTTCAGCTTCAGTGAAAAGAATAAGCTTTTCACCTTTCTTGGCGTCTGGAATGCTGGCAACGGCTGAAAGTTCGCCCGGCCATAATTCACCCGCCAATTCTTCAACAGCTGCAAGAGAAACCATTTCACCCGCAATTTTGGCAAAGCGTTTCGCGCGACCACGAATTGCAACAAACCCATCCTGATCAATCGTTACAATATCACCCGTATCGTGCCAGCCGTCAGGGAGTGTTTCCAGAACACCTGGATTTTCTGCACGCAAATAACCAGCCATGACATTAGGTCCTCGCACATAAAGACGACCGCCTTCATCAACGCCTGGAACTGCTTCCAACTTGTATTCCATGCCCGGCATAATTTTACCAACCGTACCTGACTTATTATACATTGGTGTGTTGATGGAAATCACAGGGGCTGTTTCTGTTACACCGTAACCTTCCAGAATACGAAGTCCAAACTTCTCCATATAGGTTTCGCGCGTTGAAGCCTTAACGGGTTCCGCACCTGCAAAACAGTAACGAACCGAACGGAAGTCATAAGGATGAGCCGTTCTCGCATAACCGTTCAAGAACGTATCCGTACCAAAGATAATCGTAGCATTCGATGCATAGACCAACTCTGGCACTATTCGGTAGTGCAACGGCGAAGGATAGAAATACACTGGCACGCCAGAAATCAAGGGCAGTATTGTTCCGGCTGTCAAACCAAACGAATGGAAAACCGGAAGGACGTTGAAAACCTTGTCACCTGAGTGAAAATCAATTCGAGCTGCAGCCTGCGCCGCATTCGACAAGATATTTCTATGCGTCAGCACAACGCCTTTTGGGGTACCTTCCGAACCTGATGTAAAGAGAATAACCGCAGGATCATCCGCTTGACGTTCAACCAAGGGCGCTTGCTTGCGAGCGAGGCCTTTGATTTTATCCAGCGCGGAAACTTCTTCACGAAGATCATCCATGTAGACGATCTTAACGACACCTTCGACTTCTTCCAGAACGGGTTCAAGCTTACCTTGTTCAATAAAGGCACGTGAGGTCAAAATCGTTTTCACTTCTGCACCCTTACATGCAGCAAGAATGTTTTTAGCACCTGCCGTAAAGTTGATCATCGCCGGCACTTTGCCTGCTGACATCACCCCCATGACCGTGGCAATCGAACCGTTCGCATTGGGCAACATAACGCCGAGAGTGTTCTCATTCGGAAATTTATCCATAAATTTGTCTGCCAGTACCGCAGCACCCGTAAGCAGTTTGCTGTAGGAAAGCGAACCCGTAAGCGGATCTTCAAACGCAACTTTCTTCATGCCGTAATCCTGCGCGGTTTCAATCACTCGGTGCAGAATGGTTGTATCAGTCCTGGTTGTATCAAAAACAAGCTTCGTCATGGTTTCATAAAGCTTTGCACCTGCAGCTGCTCTGCGTTTGCGACCGCGCAAATCTTCGTCTACATCCAGCTTTACCGGCGGCATGACTTGCACAGTTACCGTCGGAAACAACCGACGACGCACATGGCTTTTTGTCAAGCGCGAGAAATAACTCTTTTCTAGACCATTGATGCGGATAGGCACAACCATTGAACCTGTTTTGTCAGCCACCATCGCAGCACCGTCATAGACTTTCATCAAGCCACCTGTGACCGTAATGCGTCCTTCCGGGAAGATGACCAGTGGATCACCTTCTTTAACCGCTTTGATAAGCGAGCGCGTTGCCATAGGCTTGGTTGGGTCAAGCGGCAGGAAGTTGCACAGTTTCAAAAACGGCTTCACCCACCATGCTTTGGCAATATTATAATCGATCGCAAAAATCGGTTCTTCATCCGTTAATGCCAAA
>CALFBU010000121.1 GCA_937951455.1 uncultured Rhizobiaceae group bacterium | reverse complement strand
ACGGAGCGCTATGAGAAAGAGCCACCCTCGGAGCGAAGCACGCGCAGGCTCACGGAAGAAATGGAGCACTTTAACCTCATGCTGAAAATGAGGAACCTTTAGCTAAAAGAATGGTTGTCTCGTGGTCGCCAAATTAAAGTGTGTAATCCATCACAGTGCACATGGCGTTGAGCGTATAAGACTATATTTATCAAACAAAGTGAGGAGACTAGAAATGAAACCCGTAAAACAACTCTTTATCGCAAGCCTTATAGCCATCGCCCCAATTGCCGCTGCTCAAGGCAATGCCGCCATTCACGGCTCGCCTGAGGCTGTGGTCATCAAAATCAACAGCGATGGGTTCCGCGCTTGTAACGTGAAAAAAGACACTGGCGGAACATATTACCGCGCCAAGGTACGCGGCTTTTTGGTCGATGGTTCAGGTGGCGGCATCCGAAGCGATGGCAACAGCCGTTTTTCTGTGACAACCTGTTTTGACACCGCACAATCCTGCGAACGCTGGGTGAACCGCATCACGCATAAGATACCGGGTGTTTCCAAAATCGATTATACAAACTGCAAGGTTCGTTCTTAAACATCATGGCTATTGGACAGTTTTCAGCAATCTTGTTAGGATGATGAAACATCGTCGATTAGGAGATATGTCATGAAACGATCCGCCCTCATTCTGGCTGCGGCCACCATTTTGCCCACCGTGCTGGCACCTGTCGCCACACAGGCAGCCATACAGGGCAGCCCCAGAGCCGTGGTCATGAAGCTTAATGGCGAAGGATTTCGTACTTGCAGGCAGCTTGGAGACTCAGGCTATACCGCACTGGTGCAGGGTGAGTTTGTCGATGGCTCAGGCGGGGGACTTTACAGCGAAGGCTTTAAGCGCTTCCGTGTCAGAACCTGCTTTGAAACGCGCAAAAGCTGCAAGCGTTTTGTCAGCCGGATCGAAAACATTGTGCCAGGCGTTGATAGCGTTCGCCTGCGCACCTGCGAAGCGCGGTAATCCACCCACGCTACGCGCTCAAATAGCCGGCATGATTACGCTTTGAGAAACGGATTGTGCTGGCGCTCTTCACCAAAGGTTCCGCCCTGGCCGTGACCGCAGAGAAATGTCACCTCATCACCAAGCGGCAGAAGTTTGGTTTTGATGGAACGGATCAGGTCATCATGGTTGCCACCGGGAAGATCAGTTCTGCCGATGGAGCCCGAAAACAAGACATCGCCGACATGGGCGAAGTTGAGTTCGTCGGAGAAAAACACCACATGGCCGGGCGCATGACCGGGGCAGTGTAGTACTTCAAATTCGAAGCCCGCGATATCCACCGTATCGCCCTCCTCGAGCCACTGGTCAGGCATGACATTCTTGAACGTGCCCGGCATGTTATATTGTTTGGCAACCGTCTCCACAGCCTCGCATAAGGGTTTATCATCGATATGCGGACCGATGATTTGAACGTCATAATCCGCCTTGATTTCCATCGCGCCGCCGACATGGTCCAAATGGCCATGGGTAAGGAGAACCGCTGTGACGTCCATACCAATTTCATTCACCGCCTCGCGGATGCGATCCGTATCCCCACCGGGATCAACAATCACACCGCGCTTGGTGTCTTCATCCCACATCAAGGTGCAATTTTGTTCAAAAGGCGTCACAGGAACAATCGCGATGTTTAACTTTGGCATGGGGAATACTTTCAAGCAGATTTCAAATTCTCAATCAGTCATACAAAAAGGGCGACTGCCAAGCAACCGCCCTTTGAATTGTAATCTGGTAAAAAGCTTGATTAGCCTTTTTTGCCCAGCAACATGCCAGCAATGCCAGTCAACGCACCACCGCCAACAGCACCGCCACCGATTTGGCCGATAAGCGAACCAAGATCAAGACCGGAACCTGCGTCACCAGTAGCTGCACCTGCAGCGCCGCCGATGAGTGAACCCAAAGCCGAACCGCCAGCGATACCGCCGATGCCGCCAGCAAGTAGCTTAGGCAACATGCTCATAGCTGCTTGTTTAAGAATACCGCCAGCGATACCGCCGCCGACCATGCCTGATACTGCTTGAATGATTAAAGGTAGAATTGCTTCCATTATATTAGCTCCCTGTTTGGTTCGAAAAATGAACCTTGAGTGACAACCCCTGTCACGAATTTAGCATTGAATTAATGCCCAGCGAAACATTACTCTGATGTTGACCAAAGGTAAACCATAGTTAAGCATCTCTTAAATTTTATGGTTAATAACTTATGAATGGTTTTTCGCGGTTATTAAGCCTAAGAAGCGTGCGCACGCACTGCCTTATCGTAATCTTCCATAAGCGTTTTACAAATTTCACCTGGCGTGAAATTGTATTCACCGATTTCGGAGACAGGCGTTACTTCAGCCGCAGTACCAGTCAGGAAACACTCGGTGAAGTCAGCCATTTCTTCTGGCATGATGACACGTTCCACAACTTCAATTTGACGCGCCTTTGCCAGATCAACAACCGTTTGTCGGGTAATACCGTTGAGGAAACAGTCTGGCGTAGGTGTATGAATGACACCGTCCTTGATGAAGAAAATATTAGCACCAGTCGCCTCCGCAACCTGACCTCTATAATCGAGCATCAATGCATCAGCATATCCGTTTTCTTCCGCAGCATGTTTAGACAACGTACAGATCATGTAAAGACCCGCAGCTTTTGCAAAACATGGAATTGTTTTAGGATCGGGTCTGCACCATTTGGCGCGATCAAGGCGGATGCCTTTCAGGCGTTCTTCAGGCGCAAAATAACTTGGCCAATCCCAAACGGCGATGGCGACATTAATGCGGTTTGATTGCGCAGAAACACCCATCATCTCGCTGCCACGCCAAACAACAGGGCGAACATAGGCATTGGTCAGACCTTGCTTTTCAAGCGTATCGATACATGCCTGATTAATTTCTTCGATTGTGTAGGGAATTTCCATACCGAGCGTTTCCGCAGAAAAGAAAAGACGTTCTGTATGTTCTTGCAGCTTGAATATTTGACCTTCGTAAGCACGTTCGCCTTCAAAAACGCTACTTGCATAATGAAGCCCATGCGTCAGCACGTGAACGTTCGCGTCACCCCATGGCACCAATTCGCCATTATACCAAATATGCCCACTCATTTGATCGTAAGGAACGCCTGCCATTTTCTTATCTCCAAGCAACATCAACGTAAATTTGCAAAAGTGTCTATTATCTAACAATTTGCACAGCGAAAACCGTAGGAGCAAAACAAAACTATGTCAACACTACTGACATAGTTTTAATTGTATGCCATAAAACCGTTTATGAGTGATATTGAGACACCAATAAAACAGCCTATCACAGGTCATGATATTGAGGAGTTGGAAACAATTGAATTATTGTTTTTTGCCTATCGTGATTTCATTTCAGACCCTGACCGGATTTTGCAAAATCTGGGCTTTGGACGCGCTCATCACCGTACATTATATTTTGTCAGCCGAAACCCAGGCATGACCGTTGCAGAACTTTTATCGATTTTGAAAATAACAAAGCAAAGTCTGGCCAGGGTTTTGCGTCAGTTGATTGACTCAAATTATATTCTGCAAACGGAAGGAAAAAACGATCGCCGCAAGCGCCTTTTATTTGTAACTGAAAAGGGGAAAGATTTGGTGTTGGCTTTGTCACAACCGCAATCAAACCGCATTCAGAATGCCTTTGAGGCAACCAAACCAGAAGCAAGAGAGCAGATTATTGAATTTTTAAATACCATGATCGGATCACAAAAATAGCGGCTTTATGGTGAAGAATAAAGCTGAGTTGTTTTAAAACGATATAAAACTTTATTTGTAGAAATTGATCCAAGCATTAATCTGAAAGCATATTATGGATGGGAATAACATGAATAATAATGCTCCAATAATGACAAAACCGGAAGATGAAGCACCGCATGTTCTTGTGGTTGATGATGACAAACGTCTAAGAGAGCTTCTTTCCAGATATTTATCAAGCAATGGATTTCGCGTATCCAATGCATCGGATGCCAATGAGGCGCGCAAGAAAATAGAAAACCTTGAGTTCGATTTACTCGTGGTCGACGTGATGATGCCAGGTGAAACAGGCATTAGCCTGACTAAGTCCTTGCGTGAAGTAAAGGAAATTCCAATCCTAATGCTAACAGCCCTGGCAGATATCGAAAACCGCATTGAAGGACTTGAAGCAGGAGCCGATGACTACCTGCCAAAACCTTTCGAACCGCGTGAGTTGGTTTTGCGCATCAACAGCATATTAAAAAGAACCATCAAACCCGAAGAACCAGCCATAGAGCAGGTGCACTTTGGCGATTATCACTTCTCGGTCACCCGTGGCGAATTAAAGCTCAATGGTGAAATGGTCAGGCTAACAGACCGCGAGCGTGAAATTTTGACGACTTTTGCCTCTAAACCCGGTGGAACGATAGCACGACATGAACTTCTCGGGTCAGAAAGCATTGCCGGGGAACGCAAGATAGATGTACAAATCAATCGTCTCAGACGCAAAATCGAAGAAGATCCAACCAATCCAAAATGGCTTCAAACCGTTAGAGGTGTGGGATATCGCTTAAGCGTAAATGCCTAATTCGAAATAGCATGGATTTATTCAGTTTTATTATTGCCGCTAGTGTGGAATATTATAGTCTGACGTTTTGAGGCATGCGTAAAACGCAGCTTCATATTTGCAAACAACAGGCAATGCATTGACACCTAAAGAAGCTGACACCGCGCCCTTACCGCTTAAGAGCAAGCGTAACCCTTTGCAGGTTTTTGCAAGGTGGTTTTCTCGCAAAATGCCAAAAGGTCTTTACGCGAGATCTCTTCTCATCATCATTGTGCCAATGGTTGTGTTACAATCCGTTATTGCTTTCGTCTTTATGGAGCGACATTGGCAAACCGTTACGCAAAGACTGTCCAAAAGCGTAACTGCAGACATCGCAGCCATTATCGAAGTCATTGAAGATTATCCACAGGATCCGGAATTTGCTCAAATCACGGAAATCGCAAGAGACAGACTTGGGCTGAACATTTCTATATTGCCGCCAGACCCGTTTCCACCAGCCGTGGGGAAACCCTTCTTCTCACTTCTGGACGATACGTTAAGAACAGAAATCACTGAACAAATCGGACGGCCGTTCTGGATTGATACCGTGGGCGATTCTGATCTTCTGGAAATTCGTATACGGCTTGAAAAACCTGAGAATGTGTTGCGCGTATTTGTTCTGCGTAACAAGGCCTACGCCTCGAACAGCCATATCTTCCTGATCTGGATGGTGGGCACTTCGCTTGTACTTTTGATAATTGCCGTTCTTTTCTTGCGCAATCAAATCCGCCCTATTCAGCAACTGTCCTATGCCGCAGACAGCTTTGGCAAGGGGCAAGTCATGCCAAAAGACTTCCGTATCAGAGGGGCAAGTGAAGTGCGGCAAGCTGGCCTGGCCTTCTTGCAAATGCGCGGACGTATAGAACGCCAAATCGAACAACGTACCGCAATGCTAACAGGCGTAAGTCATGATTTGCGAACCGTCCTAACGCGCTTCAAATTGCAATTGGCACTTTTGAGCCAGACTAATGAAACCGAAGAACTGCAAGCTGATGTGGATGACATGCAAAAGATGCTTGAAGGCTACATAGACTTTGCAAAGGGCGATACGGATGAGGTCATCGATACCGTAAACATCAATGATGTCCTTCAACGCCATAACCTTGAAAAAGACTTATTGGAAAAAGACTATGATATCGACTGCCCAGCAGATCTTACGTTAAAATTCCGTCCTAACGCTTTCACAAGACTTACCTCCAATATTGTTTCCAACGCATTCAGATATGCCGACCAGCTAAGCGTTAAAGTGTCTGAAGGCAGCGAACGCATTACCATGACTTTTGACGATGACGGACCGGGCGTTCCTGAAGATATGAAAGAAGAGGTTTTCAAGCCCTTTATGCGTCTGGATGAGGCACGCAATCTCGATGAGACAGGTACAGGGCTAGGACTTTCAATCGCACGTGATATCGCACGTAATCATGGGGGTGACATCAACCTGTATGATAGCCCGCAAGGGGGACTGCGTGTTATTGTAGTTCTGCCTAAATAATCTAGTGCAACCTGCCACCGATGGGGACTTCTTTATCAACGCTGGCTAGAGTCACATTGCCATCCGCATCTTCAAACCCAAGTGTTAAAACCTCGGACATAAACGGACCAATTTGGCGCGGAGGAAAATTCACAACCGCCATGACCTGTTTACCAACCAGTTCAGCCGCACTGTAATTTGCAACGATCTGGGCAGAACTTTTCTTCACGCCAATCTTGTCACCAAAATCAATCAGAAGCTTCCACGCAGGTTTTCTCGCTTCAGGAAATTCATCTACTTGAATGATTTTACCAACACGAATGTCGACTTTCAAAAAATCATCAAAAGTGGTTTGTTGACTATCGCTCATGACAACTCCTCGGAACGTTTTTTCGCAGCCATGATTGCTTTTGCGAGCAGTTCTGACATGCCGCCCTCGCCCATCAAAACCTCAAGTGCTGCAGCAGTTGTACCGTTGGGAGATGTCACATTTTTTCTCAAGGTTTCTGGTGTATCCTCTGACATTCGCAAAAGTTCGCCAGCACCTGACACGGTTTGAACAGCAAGCGTCATGGCAAGCTCTTCTGGCAGCCCTGCTTTGACACCCGCCTGCGCCATACACTCGGCCAAATGAAAGACATATGCAGGTCCACTTCCTGATACGGCTGTAACCGCATCAATCAGTTTTTCATCCTCTACCCATTCGATCATGCCAATCGCATTCATGAGAGAATGTACCTGATCACGTTGTTCATCAGTCGTCTTGTCATTGGCACATCCAACGCTCATGCCACGCAAAACCAATGCTGGCGTATTCGGCATCACGCGAATGGCAGCAATGTCACCAAGAACATCCGTAAGAGTTGAAAGTTTTGTGCCGGCAGCAACGGAAACAACGGCGGTATTTTCTTTGATTAGCCCGCCAAGTGTAGGAAGTACCTGCGTCATCATTTGAGGCTTGATCGCCAAAACCAAAACGTCTGGAGGCGAAATGCCGGCAGGTGTTTCAGAATGCCATATTCTCGATTTTAGGAATGTGCTTTTAAACCGTTCAGAAATACCCGGGTCAATGACCGTAATATTTTCAGGCTTCATGCCATTGCTGATCCACCCCTTCAGCATGGCGCCACCCATATTGCCGGCGCCAACCAGCACAACTGAGAAATCCATAAACTTACCCCTTACCAATCAAAGTCAGGGTATAATTATGCACTGCCATGGGTTTCAAACAAAGCCCCTTCGATGGCTTTTTCTGCCGCATGTCCTGCCCAAACGACAAATTGAAATGCCTGATAATAACGTTCACATGCTTCAAGCGCACTAACCATCAAGCATTCCAACTGCTCACCGGTCGGCACAGCACCACCATTTAACATTAAGGTTTGACGGAACATAACAGTTCCTTCTTTCATCCAGACATCAAAATGTCCGATCAGCATTTGCTCGTTAATAAGAGAAAGCAGTTTTGTAGTTTCAACGATGCGACTTTCCGGCACTTTCAGATCAAACGCACATGCAAGATGAAGCGCTTCAAAATCCTCCATCCAGGAAAGCGAAACGTTATAATCTGTCCACACACCAGCAACGGTTA
>CALFBU010000120.1 GCA_937951455.1 uncultured Rhizobiaceae group bacterium | reverse complement strand
TTCAAAAGCGTTGCGTATAAAAGATCGCCAGCCCAATCGCCTGTGAAAGGTCTGCCTGTGCGATTTGCTCCGCGCATCCCGGGGGCCAGACCAATGATTAAAAGCCGAACATCTGCGTCGCCTTTTGATGAAACCCAAGTGTCTACTGGCGCATTATACCAGTCGGGTTCTTTTAAACGCTGCGCATCGATGAACGCTTTCAGACGCGGACATATGTTACAATCGCGGTCTGGATCAACTGTATTAAGGGACATTAGTAATCATCATCATAATCGTCATCATCCAGATCAACTTCAGAATCAGTATTGTAATGTGATTTTTCAGATGGGTCTCTACCTATTTCATTTTTTAAATCGGTAAGCTCAACAAAATTATCCGCCTGCCTGCGTAAATCGTCTGCAATCATGGCTGGATTTGTCTTGGTTGTTGAAATAACCGTAACCTTGCGCCCTTTTCTTTGAAGAGCCTCCACCAGATAACGAAAGTCACCATCGCCAGAAAAAATCACCATGTGATCAACGGTATTTGAAAGCTCCATGGCATCCACGGCCAATTCCATATCCATATTGCCTTTGACTTTGCGTCTACCGGATGAATCAGTGAACTCTTTCGTAGGTTTTGTAATCACGCGGTATCCATTGTAGTCCAGCCAATCAATCAAGGGGCGTATGGATGAGTACTCCTGATCTTCGATAAGTGCTGTGTAATAATACGCGCGTAGGAGATATCCTTGATCGCCAAAAAACGAGAGCATTTTTTTGTAATCAATATCAAAGCCAAGTGCTCTTGAGGTTGCATATAAGTTTGCTCCATCAATAAAAAGAGCAATTTTTTCGCGTTGATCAAACATGTGTCATTACCTGTAAATGATAAAATTATAATCTTGAATTATGTATCTATTGAGTCGTATTTGATATGTAGCGCTGCAAGATCTGAAATGCTTCTAACAATACTTCACATAATGCGGAGTTTATGAGATTCAATATAAATTACTTATGAGCAGCCATGGATTGTCTTGAATAATAATTTTCTTGAAATCCTGCTTGATAAACGTTAGACACAAACAAATTCCCAGAGATATGAGGGCTATATTATGGCACGAGTTACAGTCGAAGATTGCGTCGACAAGATTGAAAACCGTTTTGAGCTAGTGCTTCTAGCAGGCCACCGTGCGCGTCAAATTTCAAGTGGTGGCGAGATTACCGTTCCACGCGACAACGACAAAAACCCTGTTGTTGCACTGCGCGAGATTGCAGACGAAACACTTTCACCAGGTGATCTTGAAGAAGACCTAATTCATTCCCTGCAAAAACAGGTTGAAGTGGATGAGCCAGAAGGCGAAATCGTCGACGCACCTGCGCTACCAGATGCGGATGAAATGCCTGAGCCGGTGATGATGTCTGACACTCCTGACACAGCTGAGCCAGAGGTCACATTTGACAGTCTTTCTGAAGATGAGCTGCTTGCTGGCATCGAAGGCCTTGTGCCACCTGAGAAAAACGACGATTACTAGATTTTTCTGACGAAAATTTATCTTTTATGGCATCCGGCAGGTTTAAAATCTTCGCCGGATGTCTCATATTGAGTGTATGAAAATTTTTGGTACCCAAACCCCATGATGCGCCAATATGAACTCGTTGAACGAGTTGCAAACTATATTGATACTCCAAACGAAGCTTTGCTTAATCAAGCCTATGTCTATGCGATGCAAAAGCATGGCGAACAAAAGCGCGCAAGTGGTGATCCTTACTTTTCTCATCCACTAGAAGTCGCTGCAATTCTAACCGACTTGCATCTTGATGAAGAAACCATTGCCGTTGCCCTTCTGCATGATACGATAGAAGATACAGACGCAACACGACGCGAAATTGATGAACTGTTTGGTGAGAGAATCGGGCATTTGGTCGAAGGTCTAACCAAGCTAAAACGGCTTGATTTGGTAACCCCTCAGGCAAAACAGGCTGAAAACCTTCGTCGTTTGTTGCTTGCTATTTCAGATGACATTCGCGTTCTCTTGGTCAAGCTTTCAGATCGCCTTCACAACATGCGCACACTGGGTGCTATGCGTCCGGACAAGTGTAAACGCATTGCAACAGAAACCATGGAGATTTACGCGCCTCTGGCTGGTCGCATCGGCATGCAGGATCTGCGTGATGAATTGGAAGAACTGTCTTTTAAGTACATTAATCCCGAAGCTTATGAAGCAGTGATTGGCCACCTTGAAGAGCTGGCCGAGAAAAACAAGTCACTGACTATTGAGATTTCAAAAAACCTTGAAACCAAACTCGCGGAAGCTGGTATTAAAGCCAGGGTTTCCAGTAGACAGAAAAAACCTTATTCTGTTTTCAGAAAAATGGAGAGCAAGGGACTGACGTTTGAGCAGCTCTCGGATATTTACGGCTTTCGAATAATCGTCAACAGCGAAGAAGACTGCTACCGCGCTCTAGGATTTGTACATATGGAGTGGGCTATGGTTCCAGGCCGCTTCAAGGATTATATTTCTGTCCCAAAGCAAAATGATTATCAGTCTCTACATACAACTGTAGTGGGTCCCGCACGACAACGCGTGGAACTACAAATCAGAACAGAGCAAATGCATGGTGTTGCAGAATACGGCATAGCTGCGCACCCAACATACAAAGACGGTGTCGATAATGTTTTGGAAAGCAGTGCTTATGAGAGCCTGAGGAAGACGATCGAGCAGCTGGCAGAGGGCGATAACCCCGAAGAGTTTCTTGAGCATACCAAACTGGAACTCTTTTTGGATCAGGTTTTCTGCTTTACCCCTAAGGGACGTATTATCGCGCTGCCCAAAGGCGCAACACCCGTCGATTTTGCTTATGCAGTGCATACCGATATTGGCAACAGCTGTATCGGCTGTAAACTCAATGGCAAAATCATGCCTGTAATTACTGAGCTTCAAAATGGTGATGAAGTGGACATAATTCGCTCAGCCCAGCAAAGCCCGCCCGCTGCATGGGAATCGGTTGTTGCAACTGGGAAGGCGCGATCTTCAATTAGAAGAGCAAGCAGACAAGCGGTTCGAAAACAATATTCTACTTTGGGCGCACGCATTTTGGAGCGAAGTTTTGAAAAGGCAGACAAGCTTTATAATTCCGAGCTTCTTCAAGCAGCCTTGCCAAGACTTGCACGAGAAACCGTCGACGACGTGCTTGCGGAAGTCGGTCGCAATGAAATGCCTGCGGAAAACGTAATTCTCGCAATTTATCCAGATTTCACATCGGAAGATATAAAGTCCGAAAAGGGCATCACCGCCGAGGATGAAACTGGATCAGAGGCCGATAGAATTCCCATCAGAGGTATCAACAGTGATTTACCTGTCACGTTCTCTAAAGATGGCGGTGCTGTTCCCGGTGATAATATTGTGGGCTTGCTATTACCAGGCAAAGGCATAACGATTTACCCTTCTCAATCCAAGGAACTTGCTCGCTTAAAAGGCGATGGTGCAGAACTGCTCGATGTGAGGTGGGATATTGATGAAAAAAATAAAGAAAGATTTCCTGCCCGTATTCGTATTCTTGTCGACAATAAACCCGGCACCCTGGCAATGGTCGCTGATGTCATTGCGCAAAATGACGGCAATATCCAAAATCTGAATATGAAAGTTCTAGTGGATGAATTCATGGAGATGGAAATAGATATTGATGTTTGGGGGCTTACTCATTTAACCCAAATCATAAAACAATTGAGTGAAAAATCGATCACGACCAAGGTTGACCGGATAACTGGATAAGAGGCTAAAATGCAAACTGAAGATGTGCTTGAAATTTTCCGTGAATGTGGTGCCATGCTGGAGGGGCACTTTGTTCTGACATCCGGATTGCACAGTCCAGTTTTCCTTCAAAAAGCACGCGTCTTCATGCATGCAGATAAAACTGAAATACTTTGCAAGGCGCTGGCTGAACGCGTTTCGAAAGCATGTCCAAACGGAATAGATTACGTCGTAGGCCCTGCGGTCGGAGGCATTATACCAGCATTTGAAACCTCTAAACATTTGGGAGTCCCCAACGTTTGGGTTGAGCGCGAAGAAGGCGTTTTCAAACTCCGTCGTTTTGAAATCGAAAAAGGTGCACGAGTTGTTATTATTGAAGACATCGTGACAACGGGACTTTCAATTCGCGAAACTGTTCAATCCTTAAAAGATATTGGCGCAGAAGTTTTAGCTGCTGCATGCCTTGTCGATCGTTCTGCTGGTAAATCTGATGTAGGTGTTCCTCTAATTGCATTGGCTGAATATAAAGTCCCAGCCTATGCTGCAGATAATCTGCCACCAGAATTAGCCAATATACCTGCGGTAAAACCAGGCAGTAGAAATCTTTAAGTTTCAATCATAAATATTACATAGTTAAATAAGATGTTAAGTGCTCTGTTTTAGAGTGCTTGGAAACTAGGTAATTAGCCCAAGACGAGCGATACTTTTTGAAACATGCTTTTTGGTAGAAAAAAACCCAAAACCTGGGGCGAGACAATCAGGCTTTCGCTATGGCCACGCCATAGCTGGTCTCGTTCTGCCAAATATGTTTCCAAACGTGTCTTACGCCTTACCGCTTCACCGCATGCAATTTCTGCAGGCGTTGCGGCAGGCGTTTTCGCCTCCTTCACGCCTTTGTTAGGGCTTCACTTTATAATTGCATTTGTGGTTGCATACATCATTGCCGGTAATTTTCTGGCGGCTGCATCTGGCACTTTTTTTGGTAATCCGATCACATTTCCGTTTATCTGGGCATCAACCTACAATCTTGGAAATTTCATCCTTTCTGGCGAGACACCAGAGGAAATCGGCCAGGAAGCCCCTGAACTTGAAAGCGTTAGCTTTTTTGAAAATGGTATTTGGGGCATTTGGGACGCCATCATAGGCATTTGGGATCCAATAATAAAACCTATGTTGATTGGTGGTATTCCACTTGGTATTTGCTTTGGTATCATAGGATATATCTTAACGCGCTGGGCTGCTGGAATCTTCAACGCGGCCAGAAAAAAGCGTATTGCAAAAAAAGCACAAAAATCCGCTTCAAATTTGTAATTTTGTCTTATAGCGCATATGTTTTCCACCGATACGGCAGCACAAACATCAGGCTAATCCAATCTCATGATCATCGGTCTTGGCAGTGATTTAATTGACATACGCAGAATAGAAAATTCACTCAACCGACATGGTGATCGGTTTGTGAATCGTATTTTCACAGAAGTTGAACAGGCTAAATCTGATAAACGAAGAAATAGAGCTGCGTCTTACGCAAAGCGCTTTGCTGCAAAGGAAGCTTGTTGCAAGGCCTTGGGAACTGGCATTTCTAATGGTGTTTTTTGGCGCGATATGGGCGTTATAAATGATAAAAATGGCAAGCCGACCATGAAGTTGACAAATGGAGCTGCAAAAAGGCTTGCGGAAATCATACCCAGTGGCTACGAACCTCATGTACACGTAACGATTACAGATGATTTTCCTCTCGCGCAGGCTTTTGTTATTATTGAAGCCCTTCCGCAGGATTCTTAAAATTACTATTGAAGTGGATAATTCTTTGTCAGAAGAACCAATTGAAAAAGAGAATAAGGAAAAAGCAAAGCACGAAGGTAGCGCCATAGGCGAAACGCTTTCAGTTATTGTTCAGGCTTTGATTCTGGCTGTCATTTTACGCACACTTCTTTTTCAGCCCTTTAGCATCCCATCAGGGTCCATGAAAGACACACTTCTTGTCGGCGACTATCTATTTGTCTCCAAATTCAGCTACGGCTATTCAAAACATTCACTCCCTTTTGCGCCAGACTTATTCGATGGCCGCATATGGTCTTCGAACCCAGAGCGTGGCGACGTAGCGGTCTTTAAGTTTCCACCAAATCCATCAATAGACTACATTAAACGTGTGGTAGGTCTGCCAGGTGAGAAAATACAAATGATCGATGGCGTACTGCACATCAATGGAACCCCTGTAAAACGTGAGCGCGCTGGATTGTTTACCGACGATGAAACAGGGCAAATAGTTCAAAGTTACAAAGAAACTTTACCCAATGGCGTCACATACAGCACGCTGGATCTAAATGTCAGCAGCACAGATAATACGCGCGTTTTTGAAGTACCAGAGGGTCATTATTTCATGATGGGCGACAACCGTGATAATTCGTCAGATAGCCGCTTGAGCGCCGGATTTGTTCCATTGGAAAACTTTGTTGGTAAGGCACAGGTTGTATTCTTTTCTATTCGCAATGAGAAACATCCCTTGGCTATTTGGGAGTGGCCAGAGAATCTTAGGTTTGACCGCTTTTTCACTGGGCTTTGATGTATGAGCGGCGAAAACAATAAAGAAACAAGACGCAAAAGCAGGTTTGGTATTCTTGAAGAACGTATAGGATATGAGTTCAGCTCTTTTTCCAATCTTGAACGCGCACTAACCCATTCAAGTGTTCAGAAGAAAAACGACGACAGTTTTCATTACCAACGCCTGGAGTTTTTGGGCGACCGTGTTCTGGGTCTTTGTGTTTCGCACATACTTCATTTTAAGTTTCCAGATGCAACCGAAGGGGAGTTGGCACTTCGTTACAATGCATTGGTGCGGGGCAAAACGCTGGCAGAAATTGCGGATGAAATTTCACTTCATGAGTTCATCCGAACAGGTGGCGATTTAAAACAAGTTACCGGAAAACGCATGCAAAGCATTCGCGCAGATGTTATGGAAGCATTGATGGCTGCGATATACCTTGATGGGGGTTTGCAATCAGCACAAGAATTCGTTGATAGGTTTTGGGCAGATCGCATTGAAGATAGCAATGCTGCCAAACGCGATTCCAAGACAGAACTTCAAGAGTGGGCACATGCTCGTAATCTTGGAACACCAAAGTATAAAGAGACTGATAGAACCGGCCCGGCACATGATCCGGAATTCACCGTTTCTGTTAAAGTGCCTGAAAAAATTGCATGCCATGGCACAGGACGATCAAAGCGTATTGCAGAACAAAGAGCAGCAGCCAAAATGCTGGTGCGTGAAGGGGTCTGGAAAGATGACTCTACAGAAGGAAAACAAGATTGACTGAAACAGACACTCCAACGCGTTCTGGATTTGTAGCGCTAATCGGCGCACCAAACGCGGGTAAGTCCACTTTGATGAACCAATTGGTCGGTTCCAAAATTTCAATCGTTACCCACAAAGTTCAAACTACTAGAGCAGTGATGCGTGGCATTGCCATTCAGGACAACACTCAAATTATCTTTGTTGATACGCCTGGCATCTTTGCACCGCGTAGAAGGCTTGATGAAGCGATGGTGACGACCGCCTGGGGCAGTGCCAGAGATGCGGATATAAGCGTGTTTCTGATCGACGCTGAGCGCGGTCTTAACGATGACCTTGAAACGATTATCGCGAAACTCGAAACGGTTAGCGGACCTGTGGTTCTATTGATCAATAAGATCGATCAAATTCAGCGCGATAAACTCTTGGAACTGACTGCGAAATTGCATGAACTCTATACGTTCGATGAGACCTTCATGGTTTCCGCTCTTAACGGTGATGGGTGTGCGGACTTTATGGAATATCTGACTAACAACCTGCCCGAAGGGCCTTACATGTATCCAGAGGATCAGATTTCTGATCTGCCCCTGCGCATGTTGGCGGCGGAAGTAACACGTGAGAAAATCTATCTGCGCCTTCACCAAGAGCTTCCCTATGCCTCGCATGTAGAAACGGAAGCATGGGAAGATAAAAAAGATGGCTCAGTGCGCATTCAGCAAGTCATTTACGTTGAAAGACAAAGTCAGAAGAAAATCATCATTGGCAAGAACGGTCAAACCATCAAGGCCATATCAACGGCTGCACGCAAGGATTTAACGGAACTGGTTGAGCAACCTGTGCATCTGTTCCTATTTGTAAAAGTGCGCGAAAATTGGGGTGATGACCCTGATCGTTACCGCGAAATGGGACTTGAATTTCCCGTCGGTTAGGCCACACTCACTCAAATGGATTGGCAAGATGAAGGATTGATTCTCGGTGTTCGCAAACATGGCGAGACAAGCGCTATCATTGAAGCAATGACAGCGAAACACGGACGCCATCTGGGCCTTGTGCGTGGCGGTCGTTCTTCAAGAATGCGTCCAATCCTGCAACCGGGAAATTTTGTCAGTTTACAATGGCGTGCACGTCTTGAAGAACAGTTAGGCACTTACACTGTTGAGGCTGGCGAACTTTTGGCCGCCAACTTGATGCGCAGCCAACTGGGCATATATGGCATTCAAACGCTTGCATCTCATTTACGACTATTGCCAGAGCGCGACCCAAATATAGGTCTGTACAATGCAGCGCACGTTCTAATGGATAACTTTGAACACCCCGAAATTGCTGCAAGCCTGATGATACGATTTGAGCTTGTATTGCTGGAAGAGCTTGGCTTTGGGATCGATTTTGAAAGCTGCGCTTCAACTGGACAGACCCATGATTTGGCATATATTTCTCCCAAATCGGGCAGGGCAGTAAGCAAACTTGAAGGTAAACCCTATGCGGACAGAATGCTGGCCTTGCCAGCCTTCCTGAATAAATATGAAGAAGGTTGGGGAATTGTTCCTCAACTAGAACAAATTAATCAGGGCTTTAAGCTTAGCAGTTTCTTTCTAGACAGGCACATCTATAATCCACGCGGTATGAAGCATCCCGACGAGAGACATGGGTTCATCAAGGCCATTGCGAAGTTAACATGAGGAGTTCGTCCGTGAATAAATATTGGTATGATGAGAACCAACGCTTTGGCACAATTCCCCATGATGTCTTGTTATCCACCTCTGGTTTGGAACTTGCGCGGAAGATTGTTGCAGGTGAGTTACCGGCGCCAAGCATGGGCAAGGTGCTAAATTTCAGAATGGCTGAAGCAGATGAGGGCAGAGTTGTCTTTCGTGGCACGCCTTTGGATGAACACTATAATCCAGCTGGTACCGTTCATGGTGGGTGGGCATCTGCAATACTGGATTCATCCCTTGCCTGTTGTGTTTGGACCATGGTTCCGGTTGGCTTCTTTTATACCACTGCCGAGTTCAAGGTTAATCTAATTCGTCCCATGACGGATAAAACTGGCGAGGTCATTTGTGAGGGGCGTGTAGTGCATATGGGACGAAAGCTAGCCACGTCCGAAGCAACGCTAAAGACTCTGGATGGAAAGCTGATTGCACATGGCACGGAGACCTGCGCAATTCTTAATCCCAGTGATCTTTAGGCAGGAATGGCGCGTTTAACAGCAGCTTCTTTTATTGGCCAATGGATGATGGCAGCGGCAACGCCAAGGGCAACACCCAGCCACCAGACTACATCATAGGATCCATAAATATCCCGAAGATAACCGCCAAAATAAACGCCCAGGAAAGATCCGATTTGATGGGAGAAAAACACTAGTCCCCCCAACATCCCAAGGTGTCTTGTACCAAACATGACAGCGACGAGCGCATTTGTTGGTGCAACCGTTGAAAGCCATAATACGCCCATCACAATTGAATAGATGATAACGCTTGCTGGTGTTTGCGGCAGAAGCAAAAAGGCTGTCGTTGCAATGGAGCGGCCAAGATAGAGGTAAGAAAGCATCTTAGGTTTTGAATATTTCTGACCAATGATGCCCGATGCCAAAGAGCCAAAAATATTAAATAACCCTATTAAGGCTATCGCCCACGCAGCAACAGTTAATCCGCCAAGACTTACATCAAGTCCAAGATCAGATATGTATTTTGGGAAATGTGCGGTAATAAAAGCAACCTGAAATCCACACACAAAAAATCCGGATGTCAAAAGCAAAAAAGACTTGTGACCTAGCGCTTCGCGCAATGCTTCCGCGATGGTCTGGTTCATGTTTTCAATAGCAACAGATCCACTCTTCGCATTCCCGCGCAAGGGGATGGCGAGCAATGGAATGATCAACATAAGCGCTGACAAATAGAGAAGAGAACTGGACCATCCGTAGTTCTCAATCAATTTGACTGACAAAGGCGAGAATAAAAACATGCCGGCAGAACCCGCAGCAGTTCCCATGCCAAAGACAAAGCTTCTTTGCTCCGGTTGAACATTGCGTGCGAACACTGAAAGGATAATCCCGAAAGAACCTGCCGAGACACCTAGACCAACAAGAATGCCACCCCCAATATGTAGCCAAATGGGGGCATCCGCTGTTCCCATAAGATAAAGCCCTAGTGCATAAATCAGCCCGCCTGAAGCCAGTGACTTATAGGCACCATAACGATCAGCTAATGCGCCAAAAATAGGTTGCCCTATGCCCCAAGCCAAATTTTGAATGGCAATCGCCAGACCAAAGGTGGCGCTTGTCCAGCCAGTGGTATCCAAGATAGGTTGTTGGAAAAAGCCCATAGCCGAACGAGGCCCAAAAGCGAGTAGGGCAATAAGACAACCGCATAGTATTATCAATTTCGTCTTGGGTGTAAAACTGGCAGTTTCCGTCATCTGAGGTTTCCAAATTAGTAGAACTTGAAAGTGTCAGTGATTTTGGATTCTTGCAAGAAATTGTTTGTCAGTCTCACATGCTAAGTTGTTGAAACCCGAGGTTACTACGTAGGTGCTACAGAACTCTAGGCTGCCGTATCTCTTGTTACTGCTTGTCCTATCGATTTCAAATAGGTTTTGCGCTCATACATCGCAGCATCCGCGTTCTCCATGACGGTTTTGGAGTCCTGTCCGGGTAACGCTTGCGAGTAACCCGCTGAAATACCAATTTTAATGGCATTTTTTCCAACCTGTACAAAGCTACCAATTGATTCTTCCAGTTTGTCTCGCATGGTCAAAAGGCTGTCTTCAGAAATTTGTCCCTGAGCTATAACAGCGAATTCATCGCCACCAATTCTGGCAAGCGTGTCCGTATTGCGAAGAACGGTTTGCAGCCTTTTCGCGCATTCAGTTAAAATGATATCGCCCACTAAATGCCCGTAGGTGTCATTTGCTGCCTTGAAACCATTCAGGTCGAGAATGAAAATTGAATAAGGTGAATTACTTGCTACGACAGACGTCAGAGCATTTTCAAATCCAGCCTTGTTTAAACAATTTGTCAATTGATCGGTGTAAATTAGCTGCGCTAAACGCTCTTTCTCAATTTGCTCGGTTGTGGTGTCACGCAGTTGATATAATGCGATGTTATCGAAGGGTTGTGTTAGCTGAAAATTCTTTTCACTACCTTCTTGAGTGAGCGCAAGATTTACACCTGCATCGCTGCCCAGCGTTTTGATTGCTTGTTTGAAGTTGAGAAGATTGTTGCCGTCATCATCGAATATTTTACTGTTTAAAGCAGATTGATTGATACGCTTAATGCCTTTTAGACCCATCAAAACACAAGGGTTTTGATGTTCTTTCATGGCTCTCCATTGCCAGGCTTCCTCAGGGCTTAGGTCACCCGACATGACTTCCCTGATAACATCAAGAAGGCGGTATTTGTAGGCAAGCGTTATGAAAAAAGCTGCCTTCCATGCTAAACTTGAAACAATAATATTGAGAGAAATATTGAAGTAATAATGTAAGAAAAAGTTTGCGCCTAAAATGACGGTTAATGAAACGATAGTTGTTCGCAACAGTTTTACATTCCGCACTAATTTTAACGCAAACAAACAGGCTATGAATGACACGAATGCGATTGTTGCGACGAGTTGATTAAACGAGAGATCGTATTGCTCTTCGCCATTGATTAAGGTGCTAGCGCCAAGCGCAATGAATTGTGTCCTGTCAATTCTACCTTGTATTGGGTAGTGCACAGGAACCCCCATTAAACTTGATAACCCTCCTATGATTACCAACTTGTTTTGAATATTAGGAGGATTACCATCCACAAAATCTGAAAGAGAATAACGTTTGAAATCGTTGGGATTGGCAGATTGATCCAATATCAGGTCATCAGACCCTTTATCGCCAGCAAGCCAACGTGCCTGGTTGATTAGGTTTTTCTCATGGAAATCATTCTTGCTTCCAATTCTTCTGTAAAAACCATCATCGTCTTGAATTATGACTGAATCTACTACGGTAACATCACTTGTAAATTTCGGATTTGGAGCTGGTTTACCAGGTGTATAGATCGGGTCGAGTCCAGCAATAGCAAGTGACCCTTTTTTGAACTTACCAAAAGCATTTTTCAGTGCTTGATCGTCAGTACTGTCACCATCTGCGACAAGCAGAACATCCAGCAACACGCGCTTCGGTTTTTGGCTGGAAACATTGTTTAGGGCTTGCGCAATGTAAGCTCTCGAAACAGGGAAACTTTTAGCAGATGCAGTTGTTTTTTGGTCTATGTCGACAATTATTACGTCATCTGAATTGACCGAACCAGACGATTGCAGCACAACGTCGTTTATTTTGCGGTCAAGGTTTTTGAACTGCGGTGTGATCAGTATAGTTGCAAACATCAGTAGAAAGGCACTAATATGTAATAGTACGGATCTCTTGGATAAACTGATTAAACTGCTAGCTTTCATTTTCTCTTTTTTGTTTATGCTCTGCATCTAAACCTATGGAAGAGCCAATGATCTTGCAGGCGGTGCATTAAAAGGCGTGCCACTGATTGGTGTTCCCTGTCCGCCAGCACTCGCGCCACCAGCAACATGGTCTGCAGATTTTTCAAATGTTTCGCTAACACCTTCACCCAACATAGTTGTGCTACCAATAATGGCAGTGGCTACTAAACCTGCGAGTAATCCATATTCAACTGCTGTAATGCCACTCTCATCGCTAACGAATGACTTGAAAGTTTTGATAAATTTCGTTTTCAAAATAGGGCGTTTCATCATTTTGCCTTTAAGCGTTCTGTTCTATTTTTCCCCACAAAATAGAATACCAAGCAAAGATTTCATTAGCTTTAAACGGGTAGTTAAAAGTTTGACGTTGTAAAAATGTACCTAAAAAACAGAGCTTTGCTGAGTTTTTACCAAGCTGTTGAATCGATGAAAAACATCCTATTCGCTCATCTTTGCGTCATAGTCTGCGCTGAGTTCTAACCAAGCCTCTTCAACTTTCGATAGCATCGCATCCGCTTCGATGCGTTGTTTGGAGAATTTCTCACCTTTTTCAGGATGGTTTTGAAAGAGGCCAGGCGTCGCCAAGCTTGAATCAAGTTTTTTAATGGCTTCGTTAAGCTTCTGAATTTGTTTTTCTTTTTCTGTAATCTTGGCCTTTAAGGGTGCGAGTTCCTTGCGTCTCTCTTCGCGGTCTTTCTTCGGCAGTTTTGGTTTGTCAGAGACTACAACAGGTGCAGCAATTTCAGGTTCAACTTCAAGAATATGCTCTTTGCGTTTGGTCTTTGCATCTTTGAGCACTTTCTTGCGATAGGTATCCAGATCATCTTCATAAGGGCCAACCTGACCATCAGAAACAATCCAAAGTCGCTCCATGGTAGCATCAATTAAATGACGATCGTGACTAACGAGAATAACCGCACCCTCAAAATTGTTCAGTCCATGTACCAATGCTTCGCGTGCACCTACGTCCAGGTGGTTGGTTGGTTCATCAAGGATTAAAAGATCAGGACCATGAAAAGTGCAAAGGCCGAGTAGCAGCCTGGCTTTTTCACCCCCAGATAGTTTTGCTGTAACCGTTCCCATGCGCTCATGATTAAGCCCCATTTGTGCGACCCTGGAACGCACTTGGCTTTCACCCGCTTGCGGCATCAATTTGCGCACGTGATCAACAGGTGTTTGATCGGCATGCAAATCATCCATCTGATGTTGCGCAAACATGGCGACTTTGATTTTTGGCGCTTTAACAATCGTGCCTTCGACAAAGGGAAGTCGGTCAACCAGTAACTTGGAGAAGGTCGACTTGCCGTTACCATTTGAACCCAAAAGTGCAATTCTGTCATCGGCATCAATGTTGAGCTTGATGTTTTTGAGAATGACCGCGTTTTCTCCGTAACCACAGTCGACATTTTCCAGCTTGATCATGGGGGAGGCAGAAAGCTTTTCCGGATTAGGGAAGTTAAACGGCATCGTTCCTTCCTGCTCTAATTGCGCTGGGAGTTTTAGCTTGCCGATGGCTTTTAGTTTTGATTGCGCTTGTTTGGCTTTTGATGCTTTTGCGCCAAAGCGGTCAACAAAAGCCTGCATGTGCTTTTTCTGGCCTTCCATCTTTTCACGCGCCTTTTCGATCAATTCTCGTTTTTCCGCACGTTGCTTTTCGAAGTTGTCATAATTGCCGCGATAAAAGGTAAGTTTGCGCCCTTCAAGGTGAACAATAGAATCCACAACCTTGTTGAGCATGTCACGGTCGTGGCTAATCACAAGCACGGTGCCTGGATATTTGCCCATATAGTTCTCAAGCCAAAGCGCGCCTTCAAGATCGAGATAGTTGGTCGGTTCATCAAGCAAAAGCAAATCAGGTTCAGCAAACAAGACTGCTGCTAGCGCCACGCGCATCCGCCAACCGCCTGAAAAAGAGGAGGCAGGTGAGTGTTGATCGCGTTCTGAAAAGCCAAGTCCGGCCAGAATCGAGCTTGCCCGACTATCCGCAGTATAAGCATCAATGTCAGCAAGACGCATGTGAATGTCAGAAATACGGGTCGGATCCGTCGCGGTTTCTGCCTCTTCCATCAAAGCAGCGCGTTCTGTATCCGCTTTTAATACAATTTCAAGCAGGCTTTCTTCTGTACCAGGCGCTTCTTGCGCTACTTGCCCCATTTTCCAATCTTTGGATATGGTAATTGAGCCGGTATCACTTGGGTGTAGACCCGTGATGACTTTGAAGAGCGTTGTTTTGCCGGTGCCATTAGCGCCCACAAGCCCAGCCTTCACTCCCTTTGGTATGGAAATGTCAGCATTTTCTATTAATGTGCGTCCTGCCATGCGGACAGTAAGATCGGTAAACTTTAGCATGACGTGGCAATGCAGGAAATCTGAACCATAATCAAGGCTTCATAAATTTTTAAGGCTATTTTGTAATACTTGAGCAGTCTTAGACGAGGGTATGGTTATGACGGATGCTAACTCCAGCCAGGTTGCATTACAAAATTTGCGTGAATTCCAAGAGATGTCCTATTCGGATGTCTATGCTTTGATACGTCAAAAGCGGTTTCAAGAAGCCAAGGCGAAATACCAAGCCGTCCTTGAAAACATGGGCGTTGAAGACTTCAGCGCAGCCATGTCCATTAATATTACGACGCCACATGATATTCTTTTGGAATGTATGTCCGAAATGGCGTCCAAGGTAGCGGAACCAGAAAAAATTCGCGCTGTTAGTTTTGATCTATCAGCACATGTTATCTACCACGACCATGATGGGCGGTTAAATCAGGGCATAGAAGTCAGTCTTTACAGCGAAGACGTCTACGATTTTATCAATTTATCTGATGAGGCAATCAGAATGCAATGCGAAGCGCCTGCCAGTGAATGGCAAGGTGCATTTTTGGATATCGAAAGTTGTGCGCTGGATGGGCTAGGCGGGCTTGCCCAACAGTTCGAAACTTACGAAAAGAACCACCATAAT
>CALFBU010000119.1 GCA_937951455.1 uncultured Rhizobiaceae group bacterium | reverse complement strand
AAAATGCCAAAGCGGGCTATCAGACGACAGGGGTTCGCTTTCAAACACATCCAGCGAAACACCGCCCAAAGTGCCATCTTCAAGACAGGCTGCGATATCAGTTTCAACCTGACTTTTGCCACGCCCACCATTGATAAAAATCGGAGATGGCAATACGGGATGCTTTGCCAGTTTTGAAAAAACATTACGATTGAACATCCCTGTAGTACCTGCGGTTAACGGCAAAAGACCGACGAGGTAATTGGTTTTGGAAAGAAAGACATCAAGTCCGCTCTCATCATAACAAACCATGCCCTCAATATCTTTTTTGGTTCTGCTCCAGCCAATCACATTAAAACCAAGCGTCATGAGTTTGCGGGCAGCGTCCTGCCCCAATACACCAAGTCCCATAATGCCAACAGTAACATCACTTGCCTGTGGTTGGGGCGCATCAGCCCATTCTGCTTTTTTCTGGGCCGCATCATAATGCTTTTGCTGACGAAGGTGATTAAGACATTGCATGCAAATCCACTCACTCATACGCGTTGTCAGCGAGTGATCCACGAAACGCACGATCGGAATATCCTTAGGCAATGCAGGATTAGACAAAACCTTATCGACACCAGCACCAGCAGAAAAAATCACTTCCAAATCGGGCATACGATCAAACAGGTCGTGGTCAAATTCCCAAACCAGCGCATACTTTACGCCCGCCAATGAGTCCGGACGCTCACCTTTTGACCAATCGATAACAGGCCTCCCATCAAGACCATCATGAATGGAGCCAAGTTTCTCGGCTGCTGTAAAATCTACCGAAAGAAGAAGCGTTGATTTATCCATGCTAAAATCTTTATTTTGTTTTGATATCGAAAGCCGCCGCCATCAGCGCCTTGGTATAATCGGTTTGTGGGTTTTCAAAAATTTGCTCTGCAGAACCTTGCTCAACCACCTTGCCAAGTCGCATGACGATGACTTCGTTTGCCAAGGCTTTGACCACTTTCAAGTCATGACTGATGAACATGTAAGCCAACTTGCGGCGCTTTTGCAAATCACGCAAGAGATCCACCACTTGTGCCTGAACACTCATATCTAGCGCAGAGGTTGGTTCATCCAACATGATAAATTTAGGCTCGAGAACAATCGCGCGGGCAATGGCTATGCGTTGGCGCTGCCCACCGGAAAACTCGTGCGGATAACGGTGACGCGTCTCAGGATCAAGTCCAGTTTCTTGAAGTGCATTGACCACCAAGGCATCGCGTTCATCACGGTTCAATTCAGTATTATGAATGGTAAGCCCTTCAGCAATAATCTCACCAACCGACATACGCGGACTAAGCGAACCATAAGGATCTTGAAACACAACCTGCATCTGATCACGAAGGCCACGCATCTGCTTGAAGCTATATTGGTTGATATTCTGCCCCAAAAACGCAATGTCACCTTGTGACGAAATCAACCGCGTTAAAGCCATGCCAAGCGTGGTCTTACCAGAACCGGATTCACCCACTACGCCAAGCGTTTGCCCTTCGCGCAATGTTAAATCGATCCCATCAACTGCCTTTACGTGATCAACCGTCTTGCGCATCAGGCCTTTTTTGATCGGGAACCAGACTTTCATATCCCTGGCCTCAAGAATAACGGACGCGGTTTCATCACTCTTGGGCGGCGCACCTTTTGGCTCTGCCGAAAGCAGGTGCTTGGTATAATCATGACTTGGCTTGGTGAAGATTTTTTCCGTGACACCTTGCTCAACAATATG
This sequence comes from uncultured Rhizobiaceae group bacterium, assembly GCA_937951455.1. Lineage (GTDB taxonomy): Bacteria > Pseudomonadota > Alphaproteobacteria > Rhizobiales > Rhizobiaceae > JAALLB01. The sequence continues at coordinate 1,417 of CALFBU010000119.1, read as the reverse complement.
ACCGTTTTGCATCACACAACATCGATCAGCAATGCGTCTGACGATGCCAAGATCATGTGTGATAAACAGCATGGAGAGACCGTTCTTTTCCTGCAACTCTTTAAGAAGTTCCAAAATCTGCGCTTGCACGGTCACATCAAGCGCTGTCGTCGGTTCATCTGCAATCAGAAGTTCCGGCTCATTGGCAAGCGCCATCGCAATCATCACCCTTTGGCGTTGACCACCTGACATCTGGTGTGGATAGGCATTCAGCCGCGTTTCAGGATCTCGAATACCCACTTGTGTTAAAAGCTCAATCACCCTTTCACGCGCTGCCTTGCCCGACATGCCTTTGTGTAATTCAAGAATTTCAGCAATCTGTTTTTCAATCGTATGAAGCGGATTGAGCGATGTCATCGGCTCTTGAAAAATCATCGTGACATCATTGCCGCGAACCCTGCGAAGTTCATCTTCGCTGGCGGATAAGATATCCTGTCCCTTGAACAAGATCTTGCCAGATGGATACGATGCAGCTGGTGGTAAAAGCTTCAGGACCGAAAGCGCAGAAATCGACTTTCCAGAACCAGATTCGCCAACAAGCGCTACCGTCTCCCCCTTCTTGATGTGAAACGTGGATCCATAAACAGCAGTAGAAGTCTTGCCGCTTACTGTAAACGCAATGGATAGGTCTTCAATTTCCAATATTTTTTCGCTCATATCATCCTCACTCAAATGTCTTGCGAGGATCAAAAGCATCACGCGTTGCTTCACCTATGAAAATAAGCAGCGAAAGCATCAACGAGATAACGAAGAAACCGGACAGACCCAACCAAATGGCCTGCGGATTATTCTGCCCCTGCTTCAACAATTCACCAATCGAGGCCGAACCAGGTGGCAGACCAAAACCAAGGAAGTCGAGGGAAGTCAGGGTCGTGATAGAACCGTTCAGGATAAACGGCATAAAGGTCAAAGTCGCCACCATCGCATTGGGAAGCAAATGTCGCCACATGATAGTACGGTTGTTCACGCCCAGCGCACGCGCTGCATTGACATATTCAAAATTACGCGCGCGTAAAAACTCTGCCCGTACAACACCCACAAATCCAACCCATGAGAACAAAAGCAAGATGCCGAGCAATATCCAGAACCCCGGCGCCAGAACGGAAGAAATAATCAAAAGCAAATAAAGCACAGGCAGCGCTGACCAGATTTCTATGAAGCGCTGAAACAACAAGTCCGTCAGCCCACCAAAATACCCCTGCACCGCACCTGCAGAAACCCCGATTACTGCTGAGGCGAAGGTCAGGATCAGCCCAAACAAAACAGAAATCCTGAACCCATAAATAATCCGTGCCAGCACGTCCCTACCCTGATTGTCCGTTCCAAGCCAGTTCATGTTACCTAGATTACAATTGGCATCCGTTACGCCATTTTCATA
>CALFBU010000118.1 GCA_937951455.1 uncultured Rhizobiaceae group bacterium | reverse complement strand
GGGTTTCGTCAGCAAGTTCTGTTTCGCAATAAACCGCGATTTCCCAGTTGATCGGGTTTTCCAAATCTTCAAAACTGGAAACAGGAAAACCATCTTCTTCAAAAGCGTCTTCGAAGATTTTTTGCAGTTTCAGCGCTGTGGATTTTTCAATTTCTGCTCGCAAACCAGATTGTGGCATAGGTGATCCTTAAAAATGAAAAAGCCGGAAAAGGATTAGCTTTCCGGCTTTTTAACTTATTTCGCGCGCAGATTAAAGCGCTTCATCGCCCACTTCACTGGTGCGAATTCGCATCGCGTTTTCAAGATCGAAGACAAAGATTTTGCCGTCTCCGATTTTGCCTTGGCCAGCTGCATTTTGAATGGCTTCAACAGCCTTTTCTGCAACGTCGCTTTTTACAGCGATTTCGATTTTGATCTTGGGCACATAGTGAATTGCATATTCTTGGCCGCGGTAGATTTCGGTATGGCCTTTTTGGCGGCCATAGCCTTTAACTTCCGAGACCGTCATACCATCGACGCCTATTTCACTTAGCGCTTCACGGACGTTATCAAGCTTATAGGGCTGGATAACTGCAACAATCATTTTCATGTCGTTCTCCTTTGTATTTTCTTACAAGCGGTAAGCGGTTTCACCGTGGTGGCTGAAGTCAAGACCCTCTGTTTCTTCGTCATCGCTTACACGAAGACCGATCAGCGCTTTTGTAATCGTGACAATGATTGCTGTTGCGACTGCCGAGAAGATGGCTACTGAAACAACACCGATTAACTGTACCATAAATTGGCTACCAATAGCTACATCCCCAAGACCAGTGCCGCCATCGCCGAAACCTGCGAGGAACACAACCAGCAGTGTACCTGTTGCGCCGCCAACACCGTGAACGGCCAGAACGTCTAGCGAGTCATCGATGCGCATTTTGTGGCGCACCATATCAACTGCGAAGTAACAAATCACACCGCCTGCAAGGCCTAGGATAACTCCGCCTAATGGGCCAACAGAACCTGATGCAGGTGTGATGGTGGCAAGGCCAGCGATCGTACCGGTAACCAGGCCGACAAGGCTTGGCTTGCCGTATTTGATTTTCTCAATCACCAGCCAAACGATGGATGCTGTTGCTGCTGATAGATGTGTCACTAACATTGCCATGCCAGCGTTTTGATCTGCAGCCACTGCTGAGCCTGCGTTAAAGCCGAACCAGCCAACCCAAAGCAATGACGCACCAACCATCACCATCCATGGTGCATGTGGAGGCATTATTTTCTCGGGAAAGCCTTTTCGTGAACCCAACATCATCGCAATTACCAGTGCTGATACGCCTGCCGTGACGTGCACAACGATGCCGCCTGCAAAATCTATGACGCCCATTTCAGCCAGCCAGCCGCCGCCCCAAACCCAATGGGTAACCGGAGCATACACAATCAGCAGCCAAAGCGCGCTAATGAGCATCACTGAACCAAACTTGATGCGCTCTACAAAGGCACCAACCATAAGGGCAGGTGTTATGATGGCGAATGTCATCTGGAATGTTGCGAATAGCGATTCCGGCAATGTGCCGCTTAAGGTCTCGCGGTCGATGCCTGACAGGAACATTTTGTCCAAGCCGCCGAAATATGGCGTACCGTCAGAGAATGCGATGGAATATCCAATCGCGAACCAAAGAATAGACGCCATACAGGCGATGGCAATACAGTGCATGAGCACTGAAAGAGCGTTTTTCGCCTGCACAAGGCCTGCATAAAAAAGCCCAAGACCGGGCAAGGTCATGAGTAGTACGAGAGCTGTTGCTGTTAATATCCAGCTAGTATCTGCAGCGTTCATTTTATCAACCCCTCCAAGAGTTTTAAAGTTTTCAATGACTGAAATTGCTATCTGAAGTGGTTTTAACTTGGTACGACCATGTTGGGATAAAACCGCATTGAGTTTGTGTTTCTCACAGAGGTTTTTAAAGTTGCCTAATAAATAGGCATAATGAAAAATTCGCGTGTCTATTTTTTGGGCGTGAAATTTGAGTCATTCGGTTTACGCAATTTTTACCCTGTTGGTTGCATAATGTATGTATGGCATCGCGATTAAGTTCAAAAATATCTAGGTTTTCAACTGGCATGACGGCATTCGTTGTGTCGGGTCTGCTTATGTACTCCATTTTGCAGGAAAATGGTGGCGTTATTGAAAGCCAGAGACAGTGGCAAGATGCAGCCGACAGAGCCATTCCTATCGAGCGTAATGGGAGTTACTTGGATCAAATATTAGAGAAGAAGCCTCCTCAATACATTGATCAGACGACCACGGGATCTATTTCTGCGGTTGTTGAACAGGACGCGCCGCAACCAACGGTCGACAATGCTGTTGATGAACCATCGGTGTTGGCTCTCATTCGCGAGAATGCGGATGTGGCGCCTGGTGTTTCGTCTGGCACTGCGCGCGTTAGTGTGGTGGTGAAAAAAGGCGATACGCTGTTTAACATCAGCCAGCGTCATGGCTTGAGTGTGCCTGATCTGGCGCGTCTGAATGGCTTGAATGAGCCTTATACCATCAAGATTGGCCAGACGCTCTACGTTGCGCGATAAGGCTTGTTAAGTTTTTAACTGCAAAACATTCTCAATTTTTACAAAATTTACAAATTGACTCATTGGGTCAGACTTTCCGTCACAAATTTACACGATACTTGGCTGATGACGACAGATTGTATGTGCATATCCCATCTAATTTGCTTTATCTAAGAGTATGCGAACGGATAGGCGGTAAAATTCCTGCGTTCTTTCAAATTTTATACCCGTAATGCGTATTCGTATTACAATTTTTACAGTCTGATTATATCAGGCTTTCACTCAAGGAGAGTACAATGTCTTATTCTGATGAAATTAATGCTGTAAGCGGCATGATCGCTGACCAAGGGAGTGCATGGGATGCAATAAGCGCGGAGAGCGTTGCCCGTATGCGCCTTCAAAACAAGTTCAAGACCGGTCTTGATATTGCTCAGTATACCGCGGACATCATGCGTCGAGACATGGCTGCTTATGATGCTGACTCATCGCAGTACACGCAGTCACTGGGCTGCTGGCACGGTTTCATCGGTCAGCAAAAGCTGATCTCAATTAAAAAGCACTTCACCACAACCAAAGGTCGTTACCTTTACCTTTCAGGCTGGATGGTTGCTGCACTTCGCTCTGAGTTTGGCCCACT
>CALFBU010000117.1 GCA_937951455.1 uncultured Rhizobiaceae group bacterium | reverse complement strand
TGCTATTAGGATGTATCGGGGACGATTTCACTGGCTCAAGTGATATCGCAAACACATTGGCAAAGGGGGGCATGAAGGTTACCCAATATACGGGTATTCCAACTGGGCCTGCAGCCTCTGATGTGGAAGCAGCTGTTGTGTCGCTCAAATCAAGAACCATAGCGGTAGACGAAGCGATTTCACAAAGTCTGGATGCAGCCAAATGGCTATTGGATCAGGGCTGTGAGCAGATTTTCTTCAAGTATTGCTCAACGTTTGATTCAACACCTGAAGGAAATATTGGACCCGTTGCCGAAGCCTTGGCGGAGTATTTGAAAGAAGATCAGGTACTTTTCTGCCCAGCTTTCCCCGCCACTGGCCGCTCAATTTATCAAGGATATCTCTTTGTAAATGACACACTATTAAGTGAAAGCGGGATGAAAGATCACCCGCTCACGCCGATGACAGATTCTGATTTAAGGCGTTGGCTGCAACATCAAACAAAATGGGGTGTGAAGCATGTTGCGCATTCGGTTGTCAAAAAAGGCGCTGAAACAATCAAGGATCATATGAGAGCATCAGCACCTGCTTTTTATATAGCAGATGCAATTGATGATGAAGATCTAATCACCATGGGACGTGCTGCCAAAGACCGAAAATTAATAACAGGTGGCTCAGGCCTGGCGCTTGGCTTGCCTCAGAATTTTCGCGATGCCGGTAAAATCGATGAAAGCAACTCAGATTGGCAAAAAGCTGATGGCAAAGCCATCATCCTTTCGGGGTCATGTTCCATTGCAACGCGTGGGCAGGTCGCAAAATTCAAGCAAACCAATCCGTCCATGGAACTAACTGCCGAAGATGTATTTTCAGATAAAGTAACGACAAGTACAGTTTGCGACTGGATTGAGCGGCAGGAAAACATACCACTGGTTTACAGTTCTGCCGATCCTGAAGTTGTAAAGGCCGCACAAGAAAAATTTGGTACAGATGTCATTGCAGAAAAGATAGAAGGCTTGATGAGCTCTATCGCGGGTGAGATGGCCAAAAGAGGCGCCATGTGCATCATCTCTGCAGGCGGTGAAACGTCCGGCGCCGTCGTCAAAGGCCTTGAGGTAGCCGCCATGGAAATAGGGCCTGAAATCGCCCCCGGCGTGCCAGCACTAAAAGATGTCGACCGTGGCTTGGTGCTTGCTCTCAAATCAGGAAACTTTGGCGGCGAAGATTTTTTTCAGGATGCTTTGGAAATATTGAGCAACGCTTGAATCCATGGTTGATTGGATTGAAATTCTTGCAGCCCCCTTGAGTTTGACTTTGCTGGTATGGGCAATACTCTCCCTGAGATTAGAGTCTTATTTTGTGGCCATAGCATTTTTGGTTCTCGCAATATTGCCATTGTTATGGGCTGGTTATTTTAGGCTTCCGATTCCGCAAACCTTGGTCTGGATGGGCATGAATATATGCGCAATCATATTTCTTTGGCAGGGCTGTCTCGGTCTTGCAATGAAGACAGACAGCAGTGACCTCATGCCGATACCGTTAAGAGCTTCAAGCGGACTTAAGAACATGGTATCATTGATGACCGGTTTGCTATTTGCCGTTTTGATCATCTTGACGCGCATTTGAATTAAGCAATCCGCGGAAGGCCAAATCAAAATAATGATTAAAACCTTGTTCTGATCGTGTATTTCAGTCAGAATCGTATAAGTGAATCATATGACTTGCTGAATGAACGGGGATAAGAAACCTATGCAAAAGCTATTGCTCGCTACTGCGTCAACGTTCGCAATACTTTTGCCCTATCATGCTCACGCGAAAGAACCGATCAAAATTGGAGTTCTCGCTACACTTAAAGGGGCATATACGGTACTTGGTGAAGACACCGTGCGCGGTGCAAAGACAGCGCTAAAACAACATGGGAAAAACATTGCTGGCAAGTCAGTTGAACTTGTCATTGAACCCGTTGACACAACCCCGCAGAGTGCAATTGCTGCTGCAAATAAACTACTTGCAATGAAAGTTGATATCATAGTTGGCCCATTGTCGTCTGGCCAAGGTAATGCGATTAAGGATTTTTCTAAGACGAAGCCACAAGCAACATTTTTAAATGGAATTTCAGGCGCCATTGAAACAACATACATCAATCCGTCTGAAAATTTCTTCCGGTATAATACGGACAACGCTCAGTGGTCGGCTGGGTTGGGAGATTACGTTTTTAATAAGAAAGACTACAAAAACATTGCCGTTGTAGCGGATGATTATGCCTTCAATTACGCGCAGCTTTTTGGGTTTGAGTCTGAATATTGCGCAGCAGGTGGCGAAGTCTCAAAACGGCACTGGGTTGCTTTAGATACTCAAGATTACAAAGATACAATCGCCAATATAGAAGGTGATGTGGACGCACTTTACTTGGGGTTGAGCGGTTCAGATGCCATCCGTTTTGCAAAACAATATAAGGCTTCAGGCGGTACCGCCAAATTTATAGGCAGTTCAATTACCATAGATGGTGCCTTGTTGAGTGCACCAGAAGAAGTGAAGAGCATGTTTGTGGGAATGGCGTCTTCTGGCCCGCAGGCTGATACTTGGGGTGACAAGAAGTGGCAAGACTATGTTAAGGCATATAAGGATTTCTTTCCTCCAGAACAGCGCTTTTTAGGGCCTTCTATTCTTGCAACCGGATATTACAATGCAACATCGGCTGCACTAATGTGCTTGGCAAAGATTGACGGTGATTTGTCCGGTGGCCACGGTAAATTCAGACAATGTCTTTCAAATATTGTGCTGGATGCTCCCAATGGACCTGTAAAACTAGATGAAAACAGACAGGCCATTGCAAACAACTACGTATCAGAAATTGTAAAGCAAGCGGATGGCAGCTTGGCGAAGAAACTGGTTGGTATTCGCGAAAACGTAAATCAAACGCACGGTCTATCAAAAGCAGCATTTGATGTTTTGGGCCTTCCTGCGCGCGATCAAAACGTTTGTAAAAAATAAGCGCCATATGCGATTGTATTCGCACATAAAATAATTTCAGTCATTGTAAGGAATGTTTTGCATTTCTTCTTCGCTTTTGCAAAAGTGCTTTAGGCAAATGTCTCTAGGACATATCGAGTAGATTGGGGTTTAAATGAAACGGGAAAACCCGGCCAGATCGCAAAGCGAAACGCTGGAAGTCAATGATTTGCACAAATCATATGGTGATTTGGAGGTCCTTAAAGGCGTGTCATTATCCGCAAAGCAAGGTGATGTCGTCACCATGATTGGTGCAAGTGGCTCGGGTAAATCCACTTTTTTACGCTGTATCAATTTGTTGGAGCTGCCAACTGCTGGTGAGATTAGACTCAAGGGTGAGGCAGTTGAATTCAAAAATGGCAAAGACAGCCTGATCCCAAGCAACAAAAGACAGGTGGAACGCTTTCGCGCGCAACTTGGCATGGTCTTTCAAAGTTTCAATCTATGGCAACATATGACCGTCATGCAAAATGTTATAGAAGGCCCAGTTCAGGTTACGGGTAAAACTAAAGCTGAGGCAATTGAACTTGCCGAGTCAATCCTGAATCGCGTGGGTCTTTGGGATAAACGCGATGAATATCCAGCCTTCATGTCAGGTGGCCAACAACAACGCGCAGCGATTGCGCGCGCATTGGCGATGGAACCCAGCGTGATGTTGTTTGATGAACCAACATCAGCGCTTGATCCCGAATTGGTTGGCGAAGTTTTGAAAGTTATTCAATCCCTCGCAGAAGAGGGGCGCACGATGATTATGGTGACGCATGAAATGAAATTTGCCCGTGATGTATCAACTGAAGTGATATATTTGCATGAGGGTATAATTGAGGAGCAAGGACCACCTTCACAGGTCTTTAACAAACCAAAAAGTGAACGCTGCAAACAATTTGTGCAGTCTGTTCACTAAAACTATTTTTAAAGGGAGAAAACACATGAAAAAATATCTATCAATCCTGGGCGGTACAGTTGCTGCTCTGGCACTAAGCGTCCAGCTTGCTGCTGCTGAACTTAAAGTAGGTTTCGCTGCAGAAAACTATGCGCCGTTTACAGAAAAAGGTGCTGACGGCAAATGGACTGGCTGGGAAGTTGAAATCAAGGACGCGCTTTGTGAAGCCATGGGCGAAGAATGTACCGTTGTTGAAATCGCATGGGATGGCATCATTCCGGCTCTTGTATCCAAGAAGATGGATGTAATCATTGCTTCAATGTCGATCACTGACGAGCGCAAGAAGACCATCGATTTTTCCGACAAATACTACAATACACCAGCTGT
>CALFBU010000116.1 GCA_937951455.1 uncultured Rhizobiaceae group bacterium | reverse complement strand
CGAAGCACACGCTCTTCACGCGGTGTCAGCGAGGCAAGTACGCGGGTTGTTGTCTCGCGCAAGTTCGCCTGAATGGCTGCATCGATGGGCAGAATGGCGTTTTTGTCTTCGATGAAATCACCCAGATGGCTGTCTTCCTCGTCACCAATCGGTGTTTCAAGAGAAATCGGCTCTTTGGCGATTTTCAGCACCTTGCGCACTTTCTCAAGTGGCATGGCAAGCTTTTCAGACAATTCTTCCGGTGTTGGTTCGCGGCCAATCTCATGAAGCATCTGGCGTGAGGTGCGCACGATCTTGTTGATCGTCTCAATCATGTGAACCGGAATACGAATGGTACGCGCCTGATCGGCAATCGAACGTGTAATCGCCTGTCGGATCCACCATGTTGCATAGGTCGAGAACTTATAACCACGGCGATATTCAAACTTGTCCACCGCCTTCATCAGGCCGATGTTGCCTTCCTGAATGAGATCCAGGAATTGCAGACCGCGGTTTGTGTATTTCTTGGCAATCGAAATCACGAGGCGAAGGTTTGCTTCGACCATTTCCTTCTTGGCCTGACGTGCTTCACGCTGGCCTTTTTGCACTTTTTGCACAATACGACGGAATTCGCTTGGCTGCAGACCTGTTTCACCCGCCAAATCCTGAATTTCGCTACGAATTTCTTTAATCGTAGCATTCTCACCCTTGTTAAACTCTTTCCAGCCCTTGGCGGAAAGATTTGCAATGCGGCGTATCCAGTTCGGATCAAGTTCAGAACCAAAATACTCTTCAAGGAAAGCATCGCGCGGCACGCCGTAGCTTTCTGCCAAGCGCATCAAGCGCCCTTCAAGACCAAGAAGGTTCTTGTTAATCGCGTAAAGCTGCTCAACCAGCGCTTCAATACGGTTGTTGTTAAGCGAAAGCGATTTAACCGCTTCAACAATTGTATCAGTGAGTTCTTTGTAGCGCTTTTCCTGAGCCGGAGAGAGCTTCTTGTTGCCAAGTGCTTTTTCCACCAGTTGATCCTGCAGGCGGCGAAGCTTTTTATAGTCGCTGGCAATAATGTTCAGCGTTTCAAAAACCTGAGGCTTAAGCTCAGCTTCCATGGCTGCAAGCGATAGGCTGGCTTCCATGTCATCATCGTCTTCATCGTCCTCTTCTTCCTCTTGTCCAGGAAGAATTTCACCCGTGAGCGGGTCTTTCTTGAGCTCCGCTTTTTTCTTTTCAGCTTCTTCTTCTTCACGCTTTGCTTTTTCCGCAGCCGCTTGTCCACCTGGCGGGATATGGCCCACCGGAACAACCTTGGCTTCAGGACCCGCATAGGTGGCTTCAAGGTCGATGATGTCACGAAGCAAAATATTGCCCTCGTTCAATTCATCACGCCAAATAATCAAAGCCTGGAAGGTAAGCGGGTTTTCACAAAGCCCGGCAATCATGGTTTCGCGGCCAGCCTCAATACGCTTGGCAATCGAAATTTCACCCTCACGCGAAAGAAGTTCCACGGTACCCATCTCACGCAAATACATGCGCACAGGGTCATCGGTTCTGTCAGTCGGCTCACGCTTTTTGGTAGCCGTTACCGCCTTGCCGGTTGTTTCAACTAGATCGCCACCTTCGGCCTCTTCTTCCAGATCTTCCTCTTCAACAACATTAATACCCATGTCAGAGAGCATGGTCATAACGTCTTCGATTTGATCTGGTGAAACTTCGTCAGAAGGAATAGCGGCATTCAGTGCTTCGGTAGTGATGTAGCCGCGCTTCTTGGCAGCAGTAATCATCTTCTTGATGGAAGCATCGCTTAAATCAAGAACGGGTTTGTCCTGCGCTTCTTCTGATTTGTCTTCTTTGACGGCTTTATCTTTTGCTTTTACTTTAGTTGCCATATGGCATCATCTCCATCAGGGCCAATGATCACCCTGCAATTGAATAATTTCCCTGTAGCAACCCGTAAAATCCTGGACCAAATAGTCAAATTTTCGAATCACTGCCTTCAACTTTTAACTTCTGCACTAGCCCCTTCATGGTTAATCGACCCTTAACCACTTGGTTTTACTGCTTCTCAAATCTCAATCATGATTTTGAGAAACTGTAGAGCTTATGCAAAAAACTCATAAAATTTCACGTCTCAAGAACTGATTCCGCCAAATCGAGCCAAGGTCAAGACACTTTTTTATTCAGGGATAGCCTTAAACGACAATAGTAATGTCAAAAGCCTTTGTTAGAACGCCCGGAAGACGACCCAAACCCCTCAATAAGTGCCTCAATCCCATCACTTCGGGATAGTTCCTGTTGTATTTGTAGCAGTCTTTCAAGATTTTCTTGGCTATCATCTTCAGCCAACGCACGTTCTGCTACTTTAAGTTCTCTATTTAATGTCTGATTTTTCAAATACAAGACATGAGATTGCAACCAACCGTCACGCGCATCCTCAAAACCTGCATTTGGCAACAATTGCCATAGATTATTTATCACTAAATGCTGTTTTACATTCTCTAACAGGGCGCCAAGGCCTTTCTCGCGCACACGTTCCATAACGAAGTCCAGATCAGGGAAGTCACCATCTCCTTCCCAACTTGCAAAACAATCAAGAAACAAGGTTTGCAATGTCTTTGCATCCCCACTTTGCAATTCTAGCGCGGAAACCTCTTCAAAAAACTCAACACCCAGTGCCGGATGGAAAACCAGCCCACCCATGATGGCGGCCTCACGAAGCGGCATGCCAGTATGACCTTTTTTAACAAGCTTACTGCTCAGCAGGGATGGACTGGCAGAAAATTTGCGCCCACCTGCACTAACCTGCTTCTGGTTTCCAAAATTACCCTGGTAACGATTTCCGGGTTTATTCGCTCGATTGCCATAATTATTCTGTTTTACATTAGACCCGGATGAAAAATACCCGTTCAAACGTTCCCGCATGTCTTGATCGTAATGGTAGCGAACGCTTTCCTCTTTGATAGAACCTACGATCTGGCGCATTCTGCTTTGCAGCTCCGCTCTACGTTCTGGTGTATTGTAAATACCAGACGCTATCTCACGGTTCCAAAGCATTTCAGCAAGAGGTAAAGCACCATCAATTACTTGACGCATAGCTTCTGACCCCTCTTCCTTTATTAGGTCATCAGGATCTTTGCCTTCTGGCAACATGGCAAAACGAATAGACCTTCCAGGTTGGATATTGGGCAGTGCCATATCGATTGCACGATGCGCTGCCTTTTGCCCTGCGCCATCGCCGTCAAAGCATAAAATTGGCTCAGGATGCATACGCCATAAAAGTTCCATCTGGCGTTCCGTTAAAGCTGTTCCAAGCGGAGCGACTGCATTGGTAAACCCTGCCGCATGCAGCGCGATGACATCCATATATCCTTCCGCAGCGATGACCTGCTTTTGATCATAGGCTGGTTTGCGTGCCTTGGCGAAATTATAAAGCACATTGGATTTGTGGAAGAGTTCA
>CALFBU010000115.1 GCA_937951455.1 uncultured Rhizobiaceae group bacterium | reverse complement strand
ACCAGCGGTAACAACACCACCTGGAGAGTTGATATATAGGTTGATTTCTTTTGTTGGGTTTTCAGCCTCAAGGAAGAGTAACTGGGCGGTAATCAACATTGCCATGCCATCTTCGACGGGCCCTGTCAGAAATATCACGCGCTCTTTAAGCAATCTTGAGAAGATGTCATAGGAACGTTCACCACGCGCTGATTGCTCTACAACCATAGGCACAAGGTTCATGTATGTTTCGATTGGATCTTTCATTTGTGTCTAGGCCCCTTCAAGCTGCCGCGAATCTTTAAGTTAGCGGTTAAAATAGGGTATGATGGGTGCAAGTTAAAGGGGTAAAAGACCGCAGAGAGTTTTAGGGTTACTAATAAGCTTAAATATCATCCATATTGAGCCGCTCACCCATCTCAATTGAACGTTTGGCGGGTTTGCCGATCAGATCATCCCATATTGCTGGTGGTAGACTTAAGCCAGGTCGACATATCTTCAGGTTGTCAGCGCTGAAGATTTCGCCTTCGGCGATGTTAAGAGATGGATATATTGATTGTCTGAACTGTTTTGATTTCTGTTCGTTCGCCGTTCCATCATAATGCACCTTACCTCTTGCATGCCAAGCGCGTGATGTTTCTTCTTTCAAAGATTTCATTTCGTGCGGTTCCATGGAAAACTCGCTATCAACGCCACCCTCAGAGCGATCAATTGTAAAGTGCTTTTCAATGACACTTGCACCATAGCCTATGGCAGCAATGCCGACACCTATGCCCAATGTATGGTCTGACAATCCGACTTGAACACCAAATCGCTCAGACATATCAGCAATCGTTGCAAGATTGGCATCTGATGCGTTGGCGGGATATTGGCTGGTACATTTAAGGATGATGATATCGTCCGTACCACCTTCCCTTGCAGTTCGAATGGCCGTTTCTATTTCTTCCATGCTCGCCATGCCGGCTGAAATGATTACGGGTTTTCCCGTTTGACCAATTTTTCGAATGAGCGGCAGATGCGTTATCTCGAATGATGCCACCTTGAACATTGGCACGTTAAGATCGTTTAAAAAATCGACAGCAGTTTCATCGAAGGGAGACGAAAAAGCAATTACGCCATGATCATTGGCAACCTGAAATAGCTCTTCATGCCATTCCCAAGGCGTATGAGCCTCCTGATACAAATCATGGAGTTGGCGACCGTCCCAAAGACTTTTCGGATCTTTGATCACAAAATCAGGTTTATGACTATCCAGAGTCATCGTATCTGCCGTGTAAGTCTGGAATTTAAGACAATCTACGCCCGTCTCTGCTGCACGCTTTATGATTTCAAGGGCACGCTCTTTTGAGCCATTATGATTGCCAGACATCTCAGCAATAATGAAAGGCTCTTCATTCACTCCAATATTGCGTTCGCCTACCTGAATTGACTTCATCGTTACTTCCTATGTGACTCATGTTTTTGTTTTGCGCGGTTTGAACAGATTTTTCAACTGGCATGACGCAATTTGTCTCGCTTAAACATATTTCCTGTCATACTGTCTTACGAAGTTCGCGAGGTATTATGACAAAGATTCAATCATTTTTAGAAATGTGCAACATTGATGATGCACATTCGATCACACAAGAAGCAAAAGCTTATCCAGCAGATTTACAGACATTGTTTCCAACCAGCATGGTAAGTGATGCGCAAGATGCTATTGCAAACTGGGAAGGTTATGCACCGACGGCTCTGCATGATCTTGCTCCACTGGCAAATGCGATTGGCGTTAAAAAATTACTCTACAAAGACGAATCAACCCGTTTTGGCCTTGGCAGTTTCAAAGCACTTGGGGGTGCTTATGCCGTTGAGAAACTCATGGCAGGTCGCGATGCTTCACAAGTGACCGTTGCTACTGCGACGGATGGTAATCACGGGCGCTCTGTGGCATGGGGTGCACAGCAGGCAGGATGCAAATGTGTGATCTATATTCATGCAGAAGTCAGTCAGGGGCGCGCAGACGCTATGGCTGCGTATGGCGCCAAGATCATACGTGTGGATGGCGACTACGATCTCTCCGTTCGCCAATGTGCAGAAGACAGTGCCAAACATGGCTATGAAATTATCTCGGACACCACATGGGAAGGCTATATGGACGTACCGCGTTACGTAATGGCTGGCTACACCATGATGGTGCGAGAACTCAAGGCACAAGCAGAACCGCCTACCCATGTCATTTTGCAAGCGGGTGTCGGTGGTTTGGCCGCTGCCATCACCGCAGCCCTATGGCAAGACCTTTGCGCGCACATGCCAAAAATCATCATCGTTGAAGCAGGCTTTGCACCATGTCTCATCGCGAGTGCACGTTCTGGAAAAGCTGAAACGATCCATATCGAAGAGGAAACGATCATGGCAGGACTTTCCTGTGGTGAAGCCTCTCCCCTTGCCTGGGAAATCTTAAAGCAAAGCGCCTCTCATTTTGTTACCATTGCAGATAAGGCTGTCCCAACAGGTATGCGCTTGCTTGCATCAGGTGAAGCGGGCCCTAAAATTGAAGCGGGTGAATGCGGCTTGCCCGGTGTGATTGCACTTGCTGGCATCATGAATGATGATATCTTGCGCAAGGCAACGGGTCTCGATAGTAACGCTCGTGTTTTGGTTTTTGGCTGCGAAGGTGCAACTGACCCTGAAATTTACAATAAGGTCATGTCAGGTGAGATTGCATGACAAGGTCTGACGAACCAGCGCGCGGATTTGCTGTATCAGAATTTGAAGCCCGCCTTGCCAAGGCTCAGAGCCAAATGGCAAGTGAAGGCTTATCCGCCATTCTGCTTACCACAGAACCTGAAGTACGTTATTTCTCAGGTTTCCTGACTCAATTTTGGCAAAGCCCAACACGGCCATGGTTCATGGTGCTTCCTGCATCAGGCAAGCCGATTGCGGTTATCCCGGAGATTGGCCGCGCTTGCATGTCCAATACTTGGGTTGAAGACATTCGCACTTGGGACGCACCTAACCCGCAAAACGAAGGCATCACTCTGCTAGCCGATACCCTTCGCGAAACCGCGGGCAAGAGCGGCACAATCGGCATGATGAAGGGCGCTGAGTCACACCTGCGCATGCCTATTGCAGATTATGAAAAATTACTCTCCGTTCTACCCGATAATCCCATTCAAGATTGTAATGAACTTATCCGCGCGCTTAGGGTTTTAAAATCTGAAAACGAAATCGACAAAATCCGCACTACTGCACAAGCAGCCTCACGCGCTTTTGCTCGTGTTCCCGAATTAGTCTCGATTGGCATGACAGACCGCGAGATATTTCAAGCTTTCAAACATGAATGTCTTAATCAGGGTGTTGACGATGTGTCCTACCTTGTTGGTGGCTCTGGGCAAGGTGGTTACGGCGATATCATCTCACCACCCTCCACACGCAAATTGCAATCTGGCGATGTTCTTATTCTCGATACCGGCTGCATCTGGGATGGTTACTTCTGTGACTTCGACCGCAATTATTCAATCGGAAAGCCATCAAATGCAGTCGCCGAAGCTCATCGCATTATATGGGATGCCACAGAAGCAGCGCTTGAATTCTGCAAGCCAGGAACTACTTGTGCCGAACTCTTTCAAACGATGAACCAGGCCATGGGATTGGGTAATGATGCAGGCTCTGTTGGCCGCCTGGGGCATGGCCTTGGCATGCAGCTCACCGAATACCCATCTCATGCAGCCTTCGACAAAAGCG
>CALFBU010000114.1 GCA_937951455.1 uncultured Rhizobiaceae group bacterium | reverse complement strand
TTCCATGGTCATGCCTTCAGCAGGACGAATGGAGAAACTGCCGCGTTTGGTGAACAGCACATCAGCGCCATCGACCGTTACAACATCATCTGCTTTGATGGGCTGACCATTAATCTCGGTTATGGTATAACCGTCATCCTTGCCACCCTCATCGTTGTTTTGCGGTCTCAAAATTTTAGAACGGCGCTCTAACAACATGGCGACGTCATCTTTGGCAAAACCTTCTGACGATGCAGGTGCCTCAAGTTTTTCAACTTCTTCACCCTGCTTTGATACGCGAAAAGTAACGGTAGCCTTATCAGTTTCTCCAGCTGCATTTTTGGCTGTATATTCAAACTGAGAGGTGCCGTTGAATGGACCGGGCAAGCTGAAGGGTAGCAACTTGGATTCCGTTGCCAGTCCCCACAAGAAAAACAACGTTAAAACCCCTAGAACAGAAGCGACACGGTTGGCAACCACAGCACTTTCATCACCAAAGGTAACTGTTTTTAGAGACCCAAAGCCCTTGGCTTGCTTGCCCTTAGCATAAAGTCCGTAAAGAAAAGCAAATCCTGCACTGAATATAAGATATATGGCAAAAATTGCGGCAATGCCTACGATCATCCATAGAGATGTCGTAATCGCAAAACCAAATTCAGAAATAAAATCTTCACTTGTTAAAAACATGTCTCTTCCCCTACGCGCTTTCGGTTCTGCCCATGATTTCTTCTTCCATATCCCAAATCATGGTAAGAATTTCATCGCGGGTTGTGCCGAATTTTTTGTGTTTCTTTACTTCACGAAGATCAGCGCCAACGCCCATCTCAGCAAAAGGAAGATTATATTCTTTGTGAATGCGTCCAGGGCGCGGTGCCATAACAATTAGGCGCTCTCCAAGTAGCAGTGCTTCTTCAACCGAGTGCGTAATCAAGATGATTGTTTTACCAGTCTCTTTCCACAGCTTAAGCACAAGACCCTGCATTTTTTCACGCGTCAACGCGTCAAGCGCACCCAGCGGCTCATCCATCAAGATAACATCAGGCTCATTTGCCAAACAACGGGCAAGGGCCACACGTTGCTGCATACCGCCGGAAAGTTCATAGATGGCCTTTTCTTTGAAATCCTGAAGACCGACAACGTCAAGCAGATGGTCTACGATTTCGTCCATCTCTGCCTTTGGCATCCCTTTAAGTTCGGGGCCAAAAGATACGTTTTTACGCACAGACATCCACTCGAAAAGAGCACCTTTTTGAAAGACCATGCCACGTTTTGGGCTTGGACCAGTAACCAAATCACCATTTAGGGAAAGTTTCCCATCACTTTGAGCAAGGAATCCGGCGCAGATATTTAGAAGTGTTGTTTTTCCGCAACCTGAAGGCCCCAAGACTGACAGCAACTCACCTTCTTTGATATTCAAATTGATGTTCTTTAGTGCTTCGACTTTGCCACCATCCGGCAATTCAAAGGTCATAGAAACATCGTCGATAATGAGTCCGCTCATGCCTACCTCTTCCCACTTTGAGTGATTATTTTTATCTTTAAAATGCAGCCCCAAATTAATGGGACTGCAGGCAATTCAAATCGAATTACATTTTTGAAGCTGCTTCAAGGTAGCTTGCATTAACAAGTGCGCTATAGTCGCCAAGCGCTTTGATTTTGCCGCTTTCTTCAAGTGACTTTGCACTTTCAGCCAGGTTCTTGGCAACAAAACCACCCATCCATGCATCAGAAAGCTGCTCTTCAACTGTTGGGAATACGAAAGTTCCGATAACAGCTTTAGTACCAGCATCGTCCATGCCAGCAGCCTTAGCAATTGATTCCATCATTGGAGCGCTGTCTTTTGCATATTCTGCATTCATGTCAGCAGTCACTTTAAGGAACTTTGCTAGAAGCTCTGGGTTCTCTTCACCAAATGATGTTGGGATAGATGTTACATCGTACACTTTACCAACAACAGCTTCTTTTTCAGCACCAGAAATGATTGGGTTGCCGTGCTCTTTCATAGTGCGAAGCGAACCACCCCAACCACAAGCCATTGCAAGGTCTGTGTTTGGCTGTGAGAATGCAGCAGCTGAGTCAGATGGCGCCATATCAACGATTGTCAAATCAGATTCAGCAATGCCGAAATGCTTCATTTGAGCTAGGAAACCGGAGTGAGCAGCAGTACCGAGCGGCACAGCAACTTTCTTGCCCTTAAGATCAGCAACATTGTCTTTTGTGATTTCAAGCTCAGAACGTACAACACAGTTGTCGTTGTCTGAGTAAGAAACCGCAATATCAACAACCTGAAGGTCTTGACCAGCAGCAGTTGCAACCAAGAATGGTGTTACACCTTGTGAAAACGAGATGTGCACATCGCCAGAAGCCATAGCAGCTGACATTGCAGTACCAGCATCGAAAGATACCCAGTTTACTTTTACGCCAAGCTCTTCTTCGTAGATTTTGTTAGCTTGAGCGAACTGGTTTGGTGTTGGCCATTCCAGGAAGTAAGCAACAGTTAGTTCGTCTAGTGCATTAGCAGGAGCAGTTGCTACAAACATCGCTGAAGATGCTGCAAGTGCTGCTACCATTGTTTTTAGAGTTTTCATTATTCTCTCCCTAAGTTTACAGCGGAAATTTAAAAGCAAGAGTGGCTACGCTGCCCTACCTCTCTCACAAACTTTATGCCTTATGCTTCTTTTCTTCGAGCATGTGATTCAGCAAGGTTACACAGTAGCTCAAAAAGTATCGAAGCGCCAACCCAAGCTGTATTACCAGAGGCATCAAATGGTGGAGAAACTTCCACCATATCTGCACCTATTATATTTACCCCCGACAAACCTCGCACATATTGTTGTGCTGTCCATGTGTCGACACCGCCAATTTCTGGCGTACCTGTTCCCGGAGCAAATGCAGGATCAATAAAATCAATATCAAAGCTCACGTAGGTTTCGGTGTCTCCCACAATGTCACGCGCCTGAGCCATGACATCTTCATACCCACGCTTCATGCATTCATCGATGTCTATAATCGTGACGCCGCGTTCCCTGCCCCATTGAATATCTTCACCATCATACATGGTGCCACGAATGCCAATTTGAACAACTTTTGTCGGATCAAGAATGCCCTCTTCAATGGCACGACGGAAAGGCGTTCCATGCGTATACATTGTACCGTTAAAATACCCTTCAAACAAATCCGTATGCGCATCGAAGTGGATCATGGATAGCGCACGGCCATTTGAAAGACCTCGCAGTACAGGAAGGCTGGTCAAATGATCACCCCCAACAGAAAGCGGAATGATACCATCTTTCTGAATGCGCTTATAATACGTTGTCACACGTTCTAGCGTATCTTCAAGCCCCGCAGGATTTGGCGAAACATCGCCTAGGTCAGCACAGTTGCAAAGTTCGAATGGTTTTGTACCTGTAGCAGGATGCATTGCGCGTATCATGGTAGATAAATCACGCACTTGTCTTGGGCCATGCCGTGCGCCTGGACGGTTAGTCGTGCCACCATCCCAAGGAATACCAATCAAACCAATTTCAGTTAGCGGGTATAGTTCACTGCCTTCTTCCACAAACGGCAAACGCATGAACGTTGGCACGCCTGCGAAACGGGGTAAATCAAAACCTGAAACCGGCTGAAAACGATTATCGGACAATAACACCCTCCCAAGGCATTTGTACATCGGCTGACAACGTAGGCCGAAGAAATTTATGAAGCAAGGCTAGAATCTTACTCATTTTTCAAATAGAACCAAAAGTCTCAATATATGGTGCCAACTGGACTCATCAGTCATGAAAGAAATTCTATTTGAATTAGACCCAAAATTACCGGCAAGCCTGCAAGCGCAGTTGCGTGAGAAAGTAGTGAACGCAATTCTGAGCCGTGCGTTGCAGCCAGGAGAACGCCTGCCGTCCAGTAGAAGTCTGTCCAAACACCTTAAAGTTGCGCGCAACACCGTGACACTTGCATATCAGGCACTGGCAGATGATGGTTATTTAACACCAAAGGCAAGATCCGGTTACGTCGTTAATGAAGACGCTCCCGTCAACCCGCTTGGGTTTATGGAAAACGCGCGACAACCCACAGAGAAAATTGACTGGCAACATCGTATCCGAAACAATTCTGATGGCTTGAGGGTCATCCGAAAGCCCCTCAATTGGCGCGAATATGAATTTCCCTTTGTCTATGGCCAGGCAGATTTCAAACTCTTTTCACACTCGGAATGGCGCGATTGTACGAGGCAAGCGCTGGGAGCAAGGGATTTCGGCGTCTTGGCAGGTGACTTTGGTTATAATGATGATCCAATGCTGGTAAACTACATCGCAAGCCACAGCCTGCCCCAGCGTGGTATTTACAAAGTACCCGAACATGTTCTGGTGACGCTTGGCGCACAAAATGCACTCTATCTGGTTGGTGAGCTGCTGATACGTCAGGACACAACGGTGGGCATTGAAAACCCCTGCTATCCAGACATCCGAAACATTGTCACAAACCGCACAGAAAAAATTGAATATTTCGACGTAGATGAAGGCGGCATGATACTGGACGAAGATAAGCTTGCAAAATGCGATGTGGTTTTTGTGACGCCAAGCCACCAATGCCCGACAACTGCAACCATGACTGTCAATCGTCGCAAGAAGCTAATGGAAATGGCAGAAAAGCACGATTTTGTAATCATTGAAGATGACTATGAATTCGAGATGAATTTTCTGGCGCCACCTTCACCTGCCTTGAAATCCATGGATGAAAAAGCACGTGTTGTTTACATCGGCAGTTTTTCCAAATCCCTGTTTCCCGGGTTACGCCTTGGATATCTTGCCGGCCCAGACTCCCTTATAGAAGAAGCCAGACGCTTAAGGCACCTTATGTTTAGACACCCGCCAGGCCACAGCCAGCGTACCGCAGCTTATTTTATGGCGCTTGGTCATTACAGCTCACAAATGCGCAAACTTAAGAAAAAATACGCTGAACGACATGCGACCATGTTAGAGGCGCTAGAGAAAAATGGGTTGAGCGATTCAACGGCGGCAAAGTTTGGTGGAACAAGTTTCTGGATTAAAGGTCCCAAAAATCTAAACTCTAATATTCTAGCCGAAAATCTTGTTGAAAAAAGCGTGCTCATTGAGCCCGGCAGTGCATTCTTTGGCGCAGATAATCCTCCCAGAAACTATTTTCGCATAGCTTATTCCTCAATAGCCAATGAAAAGATACCGGAAGGGATTTCCCGGATTGCATCCGCTATAAAGGATGTTACATAAAACATAAAACAGCCAATTGGTTCCAAGCTACCCCATATCTGGACCTACACTTGTAACCACGTCTGTTTTCTATATGTCTTACTTGCGGAATATGGTTTCTGCGACGCCTATTTTAATTTTTCAGCCAAGAGGAAATTCACTCATGAAAATGACGACTGAAGAAGCTTTCGTAAAAGTATTGCAAATGCACGGCATTGAGCATGCTTTTGGTATTATTGGTTCGGCCATGATGCCGATTTCTGACTTGTTCCCACAAGCAGGCATTAAGTTTTGGGATTGCGCCCACGAAACATCAGGCGGCATGATTGCTGACGGTTTCACACGCGCATCGGGCAAAATGTCCATGATGGTTGCTCAAAACGGCCCTGGCATTACAAACTTCGTAACACCTGTTAAAACAGCTTACTGGAACCACACACCGCTTCTACTTGTAACACCGCAAGCGGCAAACAAAACAATCGGCCAAGGTGGCTTCCAAGAAATCGAACAAATGAAATTGTTTGAAGACATGGTTTGCTACCAAGAAGAAGTTCGTGACCCATCCCGTATGGCTGAAGTTCTTAACCGTGTGATCGAAAAAGCATGGCGTGGTTGTGCTCCTGCACAAATCAACATTCCACGTGATTACTGGACACAAGTCATCGACATCGAGCTTCCACAAATTGTTCGTCTTGAACTTCCACAAGGTGGTGAAACTGCAATTTCAGAAGCAGCTGCTCTACTTTCAGAAGCTAAATTCCCAGTCATTCTTAACGGCGCTGGCGTCATCATCGGTGATGCAATCCCAGCGTCTGCTGCTTTGGCTGAAAAGCTATCTGCACCAGTTTGTTGTGGTTACCAGCACAATGATGCATTCCCTGGCAACCACCCAATGGGCGTTGGTCCACTTGGTTACAACGGTTCAAAAGCCGCGATGGAACTTATAGAAAAAGCTGACGTAGTCTTGGCACTCGGCACACGCCTAAACCCATTCTCAACACTACCGGGTTACGGCATTGATTACTGGCCAAAAGATGCAAAAATAATCCAAGTTGATATCAACTCAGATCGTATTGGTCTTACTAAGAAAGTATCAGTCGGTATTCAAGGCGATGCTAAATCTGTTGCAGAAAGCATTCTTGCAAAACTATCACCATCAGCAGGTGATGATGGCCGCGCTGACCGTGAAGCATTAATTGCTAAAACGAAATCTTCATGGGCACAAACACTAACCTCAATGGATCACGAAGATGATGATCCAGGCACAGACTGGAACGAACGCGCACGTGACCGTGAGCCAGACCGTATGTCACCTCGTATGGCTTGGAGAGCAATCCAAAAAGCACTACCAAGAGAAGCTATTATTTCTTCTGACATTGGTAACAACTGTGCCATTGGTAATGCTTATCCTGCATTTGACGAAGGCCGCAAATATCTTGCTCCTGGCCTATTTGGCCCCTGTGGATATGGTCTTCCTGCTATCCTCGGCGCGAAAATTGCGTGTCCAGATGTTCCGGTTGTTGGCTTTGCTGGCGATGGCGCATTCGGTATCTCAATGAACGAGCTTACAGCTTGTGGTCGTAATGACTGGCCTCCAATCACCATGATCGTTTTCCGTAACTACCAGTGGGGTGCTGAAAAGCGTAACACAACACTTTGGTTCGAAGACAACTTTGTGGGTACAGAGCTAAATCTTGGCGTTGAATACGCTAAAGTTGCACAAGGTTGTGGCCTTGAAGGAGTTCAGGTTACCACAATGGACGAACTAACATCAGCACTAGACGCAGCTGTTGAAGGTCAAATGAAGAACAACAAAACAACCTTGATTGAGGTAGTTCTGAACCAGGAATTGGGTGAGCCTTTCCGTCGCGATGCGATGAAAAAGCCGGTTTCAGTTGCAGGCATCGATCCTAAAGACATGCGTCCTCAGTAAGATTTCGGTCTTTCAATAAATACAAGGGCGGTTCAGTTTAATGCTGTGCCGCCCTTTTCTTTTCAGCGCTACTGCTGATAAATTAACCTAATAGAATCTCACACACCCAAGGAAATCCAAATGTCAGCCAGTCCATTTCTTTCAAAACACGCCCCTGTTTGCCCAGAAAACCTTCTGACATTAGCCAAGCAAAATTCACCTGCAAAAACCGCTATCGTTCGCGCAGGCTCGCCTCTACCCATGCAAGCTGCAAAGGCTGCTGTAGAAGCAGGTATCATGGAGCCAGTTTTTGTTGGCGAAAAAGCTGACATTGAGCGAGAAGCTTGCGCTATATCATGGGATGTTCGAGATTTTAGAATTGTAGACACAAACGGTGAAGAAGAAGCAGCCTATGAAGGTTCACTGCTGGGTAACCGTGGAGAAGTTGACGTTATCATGAAGGGTAATCTCCACACAGATCAATTCATGGGCGCACTTATCAAAAAAGATACAGGCATTCGGACATCAAATCGATTGGTGCATGTTTTTTATATCACCGATCCGGTTGAGCAACGACCGATGATTATTTCAGACGCAGCTGTAAACGTAACACCAGATATGAAAACCCGTCAGGCAGCCGTTACCGTCGTGGATGAAATGGCACGCAAAACAGGTATTGAACGCCCGAAAATTGCAATTTTATCAGCAACGGAATCGGCCATTCCATCTATTCCTTCATCGATGGAAGCGGCGGAACTTGCTGAATGGGCACAGATAAATGTTCCAACATCCGATGTTCGCGGTCCGCTTGCGATGGATTTAATTCTCTCGCAAGATTCCGCTAATACAAAAGGACTGGGTGACGACCCTGTAGCTGGCAAAGCAGATGCGATCATCGTGCCGGATATTGTTTCGGGCAATGCAGTTTTCAAATCGCTGGTATACATGACTGGCGGCTGCGCCGCAGGCATTGTCTTGGGAGGCAAAATCCCCGTACTTTTAACAAGCCGCGCCGACCCTGCAGAAGCAAGACTGGCAAGTGCAGCACTTGCAGCAATCATGCGATAGCAATCAAGAGACTTGCTTGCGGTATTTTTTCATCAACAGAACACCAAGCAGGATTGAGACAACAAGCAGTACGCCGGAAGCGATTATCTGAAAGTTTGAGCCAACTTCAATACCCGCTCCCAAAAGTGCAAAAATAACCGTGTGCGGAATATAGCCAACGGCCGAACCCAATATAAATGGCAAAGCAGAAAGGCCAAATGCCCCTGCGGCCAGATTGGTCAAAAGGTTCGATCCGGCAGGAATAAACCGCCAGATCATGGTCGCGAAAAAAGTATTCTCTTTCCAGAAATCCAAAGCAAGTTTCAACTTGCCTTTGAGCATGTCTTTAAAAGTATCTTGAAACAGACGCGCTACAGAAAACGATATCATACAGGCAAGCGTCGTGGCCACAACGCCGATCAGGATGCCCATCCAAAGGCCAAAAAAGAACGCTGCGAAAAAACTGATGACCTGCCGTGGACACCCGACAGAAACCAAAAGTGAAGCCAAAATCAGATAAGCGAATTTGCCATTCAACCAGCCAGCATTCTCATCATCTGCGAAAGGCAGTGACTTAAAGAAACTTTCAAAATCAACGCTCGATATGAAATACGCAAAGCCGACAAGCACAACCATCAAAGCAAGCATTTTGAGAAAGAACCGTAATCCCAATTGGGTTATTGTCTTGGAGAAAGTGTGAAGCATTGATTTTCCAGTTGCATTGCCTTGCAGTTCACCTAACAATCAGGAAAATCATTTGCAATGAAATAAAAAACGATGACCGCTGATCCAAACCAACTCAATAAAGATGTTCTAGCACCCTATTTGGCCGACCACATAAATGGCTTTGGCGATCTCTTGGAAATAGAGAAATTTTCTGGTGGCCAGTCAAACCCGACTTATAAATTAACAACGTCGACCAAGAGTTTTGTCCTACGTGCCAAACCTGCCGGAGACCTTTTGAAATCAGCACATCAGGTTGACCGCGAATATCGTGTCATGAACGCATTAAAAGGTTCAAATGTCCCCGTACCCAAAATGCTACATTTGGCAATCGAGGAAGACAGCCCTATTGGCCGCATGTTTTTCGTTATGGAATTTTTGGATGGGCGTATTTTTTGGGATCCGGCACTTTCTGAACTTCCAAAAGAGCATAATCAGGAGAGAGGCGAAATTTATAACGCAATGAATGCAAGCCTTGCAGCACTGCACGATGTTGACATCGAAAAATCCGGATTGTCAGACTTCGGTAAGCCGGGAGATTATTTTGCCCGACAACTGTCACGCTGGACACAACAATATCACGCAAGTGAAGTTGACCGTCTTGAACCCATGCATCAACTAATAGACTGGTTAGAACAAAACCTGCCAGCTGATGATGGTAACGTCACGCTGGTACATGGGGATTACCGACTCGACAATATGGTCTTTGCGGCTGAATCAACCGATGTGCTTGGCATTCTTGACTGGGAGCTATCGACACTCGGACACCCCTATGCGGACTTGGCCTATCAATGCATGCAGTGGCGTTTGCCAAATGCTGGCAGCTTCCGTGGCCTTGCTGGTGTTGACCGAAAGTCGCTTGGCATTCCCACTGAGGAAGAATACGTCGCGAAATATTGTGAACGCAGGAAAATTAAAAAAATAGATAACTGGCCATTCTATGTAGCCTTCTCATTTTTCCGCCTCGCCGCTATTTTACAAGGCGTTTACAAACGCTCGCTCGATGGCAATGCCTCAAACCCTGAAAAAGCCAAACTCTACGGCGCTGCAGTTCCTGTGTTGAGTACTATGGCGATGCAAATGATCAACGAAGAATAGAAAACTTGAAACAATTTTCAAAATGCCCACGTATTAATAAGTGAAAACTAATTTACGGGGATGAATAATGCTTTACAAAACTTGGCCTATAATCGCAGCAACACTGTTTTCATGTTTCTTTTTCTTCGCACAAGCGCAAGCACAATCAGCCGATGATGCCGCAATCCAAAGCGTGATTGAAGATCAAATAAACGCCTTCCAATCAAAAGACTATGAACGCGCATTCTCTCATGCAGCGCCGACTATAAAGCAGATTTTCAAGACTACCGATCGTTTTATCGGTATGGTGAAAAATGGCTATGAGCCGCTGTACAATCCAGATTCATACGCTTTTTCCAGAAGTATCGAGCAAGGCGGCAGTGTTTATCAGGAAGTTATTGTGACCGATCAGGCTGGCAAGCAATGGCAGGCTGTTTACACCCTTAAACAACAGGATGATGGTAGTTGGAAAATAACGGGTGTTAAAATGGAACCTACACAAGGTGCCGCAACCTGATTAGGGATTACGTTTTACAAAATGTCTATATCGCCCTTCGCCCAACCGGCTTTTGTTTCCGCCATATAATCGGCATATCGCCCTTGCTCTATGGCATCACGAGCACCTTGCATAAGTTGCTGATAGTAATGCAAATTATTCCAAGTCAAAAGCATACCCCCCAGTGACTCTCCACATTTATGCAAGTGATGAAGATAAGCTCTTGAATAGTCTCTCGCTGCCGGGCAATCCGATGTATCGTCAATTGGACGGTGATCGTCCTTGTGACGTGAATTCTTGATGTTCAATTTGCCAAAGCGGGTGAAGAGTTGTCCATGTCGCCCTGCCCGTGTTGGCATGACACAGTCAAACATATCCACACCGCGTGCAATGCTCTCAAGCAGATC
>CALFBU010000113.1 GCA_937951455.1 uncultured Rhizobiaceae group bacterium | reverse complement strand
TTATTGAATTATCGCAAAACTGTCTTGTTTGTAGGGCTACTACTATGCGCAGCAGGTCTTTACGCTCATACCGTTATAGACAGCAGATTTAGACTGATCGATTATTTGGGCAGCCAGTCCGAAGTTGGGCAAAGTGAGAATTACATTGATTCAACTTATTATGGTTCAACACCACTCTTCGCCATTGTCGACATGGATCAAACCATTGCACTCGATGACCCCAAGAATGAAGGCCGTGTCTACGAAACCATTGAAGCGGTAAAAGATGTATTCCCGGCAGGTTCTTTTTACTCACTGGCTGACTTCGCGGACGAAATTAAAAAAGCGGGCGGTAAAATTGATGAAAAACTCATTGATGAATTGCCACGATTCCTGACCAGTCGATTTATATCCGAAGATAAATCCCAGGTTTTGGTGACCATATTCTCCTCCGCCAATCTGTCTGAAAGCGAAATGCAAGAACGCTTGACCAGCATGAATGCAGCTTTGGAAAAGCGTAACTTGCAACCCTATGTAAAAATAACAGGCTACCCTGTCCTGTCAGGTGTTGTTGCGCCAAGGCTAATGGATAATCTTCGGATCAGTCTTCTTGTGGCCGTTTTACTATCCATAGTGTTGATTGCACTCTCATCCGGTTCCATCAAACTTGGATTAGCCTGCCTAGTGCCTAATATGCTGCCTATTGTCTGCGTTGAGCTCATTCTGTATTTGGCTGGTATCCCGCTCAATATGTCAATCGCGGTTGCACTCACCGTTGCCTTTGGCATTGCAGTGGATGACTCGATACACATGCTTAACCAATATATGCTAAACAGACGTCATCACGATAATTTACCAGCGGTCGCGGGCGCTGTGAAGGAAGTAACCCCTGCTCTCTTTTCGACCACGTTAATTTTATCAGGTGGTCTTATCATAATGTGCTTTAGTACATTACCAGCCATGGCAGTTTTTGCACTGGTTGTCATCATGACACTGGTTCTGGCATTTCTGGCTGACATATTTCAGTTGCCAGCTTATCTTGCTATACTAAATAACAAGGAAGCTGGAAAATAACAGCATGGAGGATTTAATGCTGAAGAGACTATTCGTAGCAAGTGCTTTATCAATAGGCATATTGGCAGTTCCAACAAGCAGTGTGAATGTTAATGCATCACCACAAATATTTGAAAACATGACTGGAAACTGGCGCGGTAAAGGCCTCGTTAAATCTGGTCCCAAGGCCAAAAAAGAATCCATTCGGTGCAAATTGAAAAGCAAACCGGATGGCTCCGCAAAACTAAAAATGTCTGGTAATTGTGCGGTAAGCGGTTTTGTTTTCAGCTTGAATGGCTTTATCCAGCAGAACGGTGGCAAAAACTCTTATACGGCCAATATGTTCCGCTCATTCGCCAATCTTAAGCAAAGCAACTTCAGTGGCAAACGCAGCGGTTCAAAAATCAATTTCAGCTTCAAGGCAAGAGACCGTATAGGCAAGCAAGATATATCGGCAAGGATAGTCATGAACAGCAGAAGTTCAAATGCTTTTGATGTTGCCATCAGTCGAACAGATCCCAAGACAGGCAAGATTTTTAGCGTAGGCACAATTAAATTCGCCAAGCGGTAAAATTAGACACAAATTAAAGAAGCCGCCTGATCAAGGCGGCTTTTTTATTAGTATTATAAAATTATCAAGAACCGATACTGATTGATCTGGCTTTTTCAGTTGCCTTGAATGCCTTAACGAGGTGAGCATCGCGACCATACATATCGTTGAAATACTTCACAGTGCCATCTTCCTGAGGCCATGCCGTAAAATATGAAACATACACAGGCACTTTCACCGCAAGTTTTTCTGTTTTGTTTTTACCTGGCTTAATTCGCGCATTTACATGACTTTTCGTCTTTCCCAAAACCGCTGCGGCCATCGCTTGTGGATCATGTAATCTGATGCACCCATGGCTAAAGGCTCTGTGTTGCTTATTGAACAAACTTTTCGCAGGTGTATCATGCATGTAAATGGCATGCTTGTTGGGGAACATTATTTTCAAGCTGCCCAGTGCATTCTTCGGACCAGGCTTTTGACGAACACTAAATTGCGGATTGGTACCAATCTCACTCCAGTTAATGTTAGAAGAATTTAATTTTTGACCTCCCCATGTTCTCAACTCATAACCGCGTTGGTCAAGATAGCCAGGATTGGAAACTGACTTCGGTGCAAACTCATTGACGATAATTGAGCGTGGCACACCCCAATATGGGTTAAACGTTACATGCTCAATTTCATCATAGAAGAAATTCGTCTGGTTTGACTTCTTGCCAACGACAACACGCATCGATAAGGCTTCCTTGCCGTTTTCAATATAACGTGCGCGATATTCAGGCTGGTTGATGAAGACATGACGATCACCAAACTGATGCGGATGCCAGCGTAAACGCTCCATCGATAACGCAAGCTTCATCGCTTTGTCTTGTGAAGGTATGCCCGACAGCTTTGTAATGGTGTTGCGCCCAACTATCCCGTCTGGTCCGAGCCCAGCTTCTTTTTGATAGGCCTTGATTACAGGGACCAGCTCTTTGGAATATTC
>CALFBU010000112.1 GCA_937951455.1 uncultured Rhizobiaceae group bacterium | reverse complement strand
GTGATGCGACTGCAGACCAAATGCGCACAATGGCAAACCTTGCCCAAGCCTATGGCTATGATGAATTGCGCATAAGCCACGAGCAAAATGTAATCTTGCCCCATGTGCGCCGTGATGACTTGCCTGAGATTTACAAGGTCTTAAATGAAGCAGGCCTTGCCACTGCAAACGTTGGACTTCTTTCAGATATGATTGCGTGTCCAGGTATGGATTATTGTGCGCTTGCAACGGCTCGATCAATTCCTGTAGCGCAGGAACTCTCCAACGCATTTGAAGACCTGAAATTACAACAGGATATAGGCCCGCTCAAAATAAAAATCTCTGGCTGCATCAATGCGTGCGGACACCACCATGTTGGGCACATTGGTATTCTTGGCCTCGATAAGGCCGGCGTTGAGAGCTACCAGATTACCTTAGGCGGCGATGGCACGGAAACTGCATCCATTGGTGAACGTGCAGGTCCAGGCTTTTCCTATGAGGAAATTGTGCCAGCCGTTGGTAGAATACTCGACCGATACATGGAAATTCGCGAAGGCAAGGATGATACGTTCTTGGACGTCTACCGCCGTGTAGGTGCAGAGCCGTTCAAGGAAGCATTGTATCCCGAAGAAGCCGAAAACGCGTAAGGAAAAGATATGTCAGTTATAGTACGCGATAGCGGTTTTGAAAAAGATACATGGGAAGCCGAGGGCGGTTTGTTTATTGACCTTGAAAAATACGGCCAGGATGTAACAGAACGCGATCCTTCCAAAACCGCAATTGATATTCCCAATGATATCACCATTGAAAGCCTCAAGGGACTATTCAAAAGTGCTGCCATGATCAGAATTCCATTCCCGTCTTTTGCGGATGGTCGTGGGTTCAGCCTTGCCAAACAATTGCGCCAACATGGTTATGAAGGCAGACTTCGCGCGGTCGGTCATATCATTGCCGATCAATACGGATTTGCACGGGTCTGCGGATTCGACGAAGTCGAAATCAATTACGAATTGGCAGGTCGCCAACCCGAAGAGCAATGGATGGCGCGCATTCCAAAGCAGGATTTATCCTATCAAAATCGATTGATGGGTGAGAGACCATTGCGAAACGCATAAAATAATTTCATAAAATCCTTATATAACCATTTCTCTGACAGGTATCTTCATGACTGAAACTGCTGAACGCCACCCTGATGCTCAAACCATAACGAAGGTTACGCATTATACAGACAGACTGTTTTCATTTCGCGTTACGCGGCCTCAGTCATTGAGGTTTCGCTCAGGGGAGTTTGTGATGATTGGTTTGATTGGCGACAACGGCAAGCCCTTGTTACGCGCATATTCCATCGCATCTCCATCTTGGGACGATGAGTTGGAATTCTATTCAATCAAGGTGCCGGATGGTCCGCTGACTTCAAAATTACAGAACATCAAAGTTGGCGATGATATTATCCTCAAGACAAAACCGGTCGGCACGCTCGTCGTCGATGCGCTGATTCCAGGAAAGCGTCTGTTTATGCTTTCAACGGGAACAGGTTTTGCACCCTTTGCATCCTTGACCCGCGATCCTGAAGTATATGAAAAGTTTGACGAAATCATTGTAACCCATACATGCCGCGACGTTGCTGAACTGGATTACAGCAAGCAACTAACTCAAGGCCTTGCCAATGATCCGCTCATCGGTGAGATGGTAGACGGTAAATTAAAATATTACCCAACAACTACAAGAGAACTTTCGCAATATCAGGGACGTATTACGAACCTGATTGAATCCGGCAAGATTTTTGACGATTTGGGCATTGATGAACTAAACTCGGAAACCGATCGTGTCATGCTTTGTGGGTCAATGGATTTCAATACTGATGTTCGCAAAATTCTTGAAGACCGTGGTTTTGAAGAGGGGGCGAATTCGAAGCCCGCTACTTTCGTTCTCGAAAAAGCATTTGTTGGCGAGTAATATTTCATAATATTTGGTATTACTACTGGTGACTTAACGATGGTTTTTGTGGCACAAAGAGGGGGCTTATTCTCCTTCTGTGAAACAGGAAACCACCATGAATATCCAATCGAGTGATCTTGATACAAGCCCTGCCAAAGACGAACCACTAAAAGAAGACATTAGGTTTCTAGGCCGCTTGCTTGGCGATGTTGTGCGCGAGCAAGAAGGAGAAGCCGTATTTGATCTCGTTGAAACGGTTCGTCAAAAATCAGTGGCTTACGTGCGTGGTGATGATGAAGCTGCGAAGCAAGAACTTGAAAACATTCTCAACACTTTGACACCAGCGCAAACTGTTGAGGTGGTCCGCGCATACAGTTATTTTTCACACCTTGCCAATATGGCCGAAGATCAGCACCATATCAGACGCACAAGAGCGCATGAACTTGCAGAATCACCACCTCGCAATGGCTCGATTGCAAAAGCCTTTGAGCGCGCCATTGCGGAAGGCGCGACCCCTGAGACACTGACAAAGTTTTTCGATGAAGCAAATATTGGCGCGGTTTTGACGGCACACCCAACGGAGGTGCGTAGACAATCCACCATGAAGCGCGAAATCGCCATGGCGGACTTGCTCTCCAAACGAGATCAGGGCGGTTGGACCAAGCAAGAACTCACAGACATCAATGATAAGCTTAAACGCGCTGTAATGATCCTGTGGCAAACAAACATGCTGCGCCAAACCAAGTTGACTGTTCTAGATGAAGTCTCCAATGGCTTGAGTTATTACGATCATACATTCTTCAGGGAATTGCCAAAACTTTATACGGCAATCGAAGATGACTTGGCCGCGATGTCTGACGGCAAACACAAGCGCATCAATTCATTCTTGAAGACAGGCGCATGGATTGGGGGTGACCGTGATGGCAACCCGTTTGTAAAC
>CALFBU010000111.1 GCA_937951455.1 uncultured Rhizobiaceae group bacterium | reverse complement strand
GATGCGATTGAAGCTTGGTCTGGGAAAAGTAATGGACAGGGATCTTGATCTGGTGAATGAACTTTATCAGGCGATGGATGGACAATCTGTCGATCATACAAAGCTCTTTAGAAGCCTTGCAGAAGCGCTCAGAAGCGATGAGAAAGCGCTGTTTGAATCGTTTGATGATACGACAGCTTTCAAACTTTGGTTTGAAAAATGGAAGAAAAGACTAGCGCACAACAAGAATGGTTTAAATGAAATCGCCACGGATATGAACAAGGTCAACCCGCTTTATATTCCTAGAAATCATATAGTCGAAGAAGCCCTACAGGCAGCGTCAAAAAATGCAGACTACGCGCCTTTTAAAAAGCTTCTTGATGTTCTGATGAAGCCCTATGAGAAGTGCGAAGGGCTTGAAGAATACGAAGAGCCAGCCCCTAAAGATGCAGGCCCTTATGTTACCTTCTGCGGCACGTAATTTCATAAGTTAAGAAAGAATGGAAATAATCTATTTAACAAGTGCCTTAATCAGATTTGATCTAATGCAGAAGCATGCTGCATATCACATATATAGAGACTGCCCTTGCGCATAGATATGAGTTTTACAGTACTATTCTGATATCGCTTTCCTGCAATCTTCAAACCAAGGCCATTTATCAAGCGCGCTTTTGTTTGCAATCAAAAACGCACTGCGTTCAAATCTGGGTGCTTCTTTCAAGAGATAAAGCTTTTGAGTAGTAATATAAGATTTGACTATTCTCATAGGAAGATAAGCGCTGCCGCCATTTCTCAAAAGATGCTCAAGCCCCAGTTGGGCGGTACCAAAACTGATGCGGGCGGTATCAGCATCTGCATAAGCACTTGCATGTTGTTGGCCAAATTCATCACCTGCCTCAATAAAAATATAGCCAGGGTCAAACTTTATAGGGCTGTCCTTTTTGGTTGAAACCAACACGAGTTCATCTGTGAGTAGAGGGAAAACTTTCTGTTTCTGGTTTGCATTGGGCCAATAGGTCAAGGACACATCGGTCAGTCCGGCGTTAAGCCAATTGGTCAGATCGGATTGATTTCCCTGCCATACGGATAAGGCTATGCTTGGGTGTGTGTAGCGAATATGGTCGAACATTTTTGAACCAAGATGAGGCCAAAGGTCCGGATGGCAAGCAATATTACAAACCGCACTGAAAGCATCTGATAATGATGTCTCTTGCCTTGCCTGCTGCCAAAGATCAGAAATTGTATTGGCATATCGTTGAAGTCTGACACCAGCTGCAGTGAGAGATGCACCAGACTTTTGTCTGTTGATTAAAACCTGACCTAATTCATCTTCAAGGGATTTCAGTCTTGCTGTCACTGTGGATTGCGTAACATTTAGTTGTTCCGATGCACGCACCAGATTACCTGTTTCGATGATGGTCAAAAAAGTGCGCAGTTCTAATAAATTCATATGATTTCCTGAATTCGATATTTTCGAATATTCTATATTAAATAATTTGATTTTCAAAATTTCAATTTTGGCTTACTCTTCTATCACAGCGAGGGAGGGAGCGCCGTGGAAACAGAAAGAAAAGCTTTTATCGATGCAATGCGAAGTGTTGCGAGTAGTGTAACCGTCGTAACAACTGATGGTACCGCTGGGCGCTATGGTGCTACAGTTTCCGCATTTTGCTCCGTTTCAGCAGATCCGCCAACAATTCTTGTGTGTTTGAACGAGGGTTCCAGAATTACGCAACATGTGATTGCGAATCGTAAGCTGAACATTAATGTGCTCCCGCAAAATGCAGATCATATTGCGCAACGTTTTGCCGGCGCGCATGATCATGAAATTAATGATCGCTTCGACAACATTCCGCTTAATACAGATGATGTTCCTTCGATTAGAGGCGCAACAGTTTTATCTTGTGAGATAGATCAAATCATTCCATCAGGCAGCCATCAAATTGTGATTGGCAAGGTCAAGTCAGTTGCAAAAGCAAACAATCACCCGCTAACCTATTATGATGGCGCTTATCATCAGGTAACGCCACTTGCTGTGGCTGCAAATTAGGAACTTATGAATGGCAAAAATCGAAACATATTCCATGCTGATTAATGGCAATTGGGTGCAAGCATCAGATGGTAAAACCTTTGACAGCTTCAATCCGGCAACGGGAGAAATCTGGTCGAAAATTCCTGAAGCCACAGAAGCGGATGTAAACCTTGCCGTTGAAGCAGCTGAAAAAGCACTAGATGGCGAATGGGGGCAATTAACTCCAACGCAACGCGGTAAATGCTTGCACAAACTAGGGGATTTACTTGCGGAAAACTCCGAACATTTGGGGCGTATTGAAACCACTGATACAGGCAAGATGTTCAAGGAAACCGCATGGCAATCAACTTATATTGCCGAGTTTCTGCATTTCTTTGCGGGTGCGGCTGACAAGATTCATGGCGATACGTTGCCTATTGATAAGCCTGACATGTTTGTGTTCACAGACCGTGAACCCCTCGGTGTCATTGCTGCCGTTATTCCGTGGAACTCGCAAATGTTTTTGAGCGCTACCAAAATTGGACCGGCTCTTGCTGCTGGAAACGCAATTGTCTTAAAAGCCTCGGAACATGCGTCAGCACCCTTGCTTGAATTTGGCAAGCTCGTAGAGCAAGCTGGTATTCCCGCAGGTGTTGTAAACATCATCACAGGTCACGGTGAGCCTTGCGGACGAGCGCTTACATCCCACCCATCTGTTGCAAAGGTTGCGTTTACAGGTGGGCCAGAATCTGCCCGTCATATCATTCGAAATTCTGCCAATAACTTTGCTGAAGTATCACTGGAGCTTGGCGGCAAATCTCCGTTTATCGTTTTTGATGATGCCAATATTGAAAGCGCAGTAAACGGTTCCGTAGCGGGTATTTTCGCAGCTACGGGACAAAGCTGTGTCGCTGGATCAAGACTATATCTGCACGAAAACATTGCAGACGAATTTCTGGAGAAAATGATAACCATTGCAGGCAATATTAAAATAGGTAACCCGCAGGCGGATGAAACTGAAATGGGGCCCCTTTGTACCCAAGGGCAATTGGATCACATCGAACAACAGGTGGCATTGGCACAAAGAGAAGGCGGAAAGCTTTTATCTGGTGGCAAAAGACCAGATATGGATGGGCTTTATTTCGAGCCGACTATCATTGATTGCCCGCGCCAAGATATGACGATCGTCGATACAGAGCTTTTTGGCCCCGTCTTGAGCGTGCAACGTTTCAAAACAGAAGAAGAAGCCGTAGCGCTTGCCAATGACACAAAGCACGGATTGGCAGCAGGCATATTCACAAGAGACAGCGCACGCAGCATTCGTATGTCGAAGAAGGTCAAGGCGGGCATTGTCTGGGTGAATACCTACCGTGTGATTTCGCCCATCGCAGAATTCGGTGGCATGAAAACCAGTGGCTATGGACGCGAAAGTGGCTTGCAGGCGCTTTATGATTATACGCGGCCAAAAACCGTTTGGATGAACCTGTCTGACGAACCACTCGCCAATCCATTTAAACCTAGATGATTTTGTCTGGAGGAGAGATAGAATGAAATTTCACATTGCAATTAACCTTGAGCGCATGGACGATAGCGCTGACATGGTTGAGGTAAGAAACCATACGCTTGAAATGGTTCAGATGGCGGACAAGGCCGGCTTTGAAATTGCTTGGGCAGCAGAGCACCACGCGCTTGAAATGACGATAGCGCCAAACCCGTTTCAAATCATGACCTGGTGGGCAGATCATACTGAAAATATTCGTCTTGGCTGTGGCGTTGCAAATGCTTCGTATTGGCATCCGGTAAACATC
>CALFBU010000110.1 GCA_937951455.1 uncultured Rhizobiaceae group bacterium | reverse complement strand
CGATGAAGGATTGCTAAGATAGTCATAGAAAGTCTGCACTACATCTTTGTCACCTGCAAAAGCGGCAGTCGTCATTGACGCTGCAGCAAAAGCAACGGATGCTAAGGTAATTCTAAGCTTTTTCATAATCTTCTCCTTTTGATTATTTGCTCCGGTTATTGCTAACCGGTAGCAGATATCAAAAGGATGGACTAAAAATGAAAATAAGATAATATAGAACAATTAAAACTCACTGTTCGAATAATATGATTAATAACCTTCGCAAGATTGCAATCTTTGCCACAACCATCGACCACGGTTCATTCCGTGCTGCAGCCAAAGCGTTAAAACTCTCACCTTCAGTTATCAGCAGCCAGATATCTGAACTGGAAGCGCAGCTAGGCGTTGCCTTGATTTACCGCTCAACACGAAGTCTCGCATTAACAAAAGACGGAAAGGATCTGCTGCGTTCTGCACGCATCATGATGGAAGCTGCAGAAAATGGCATTCAGTGCATAACGGCAAAGGCAAGCGAACCTTCCGGTGAATTGAGAATTACTTTACCAGCTGTTTTGGCGCATTCAGAAATGATTGGGCAATTGAGTACATTTTCGAAGCGATACTCAAACATACACCTATCAATAGACTTTTCTGACACACGAAAAAACCTGATAAAAGATGGTTATGATTTATCCATTCGCATGGGTTGGTTAAAAGACAGCGCCCTTATTTCAAGAAAATTGAAAGATGAAAAACGGATTTTGATTGCTTCAAGTGAATACGCAAACTCAAGACCAAAGCCCGAAATGCCACAAGATCTTTCAACATGGAATTGGCTGGAACTGTCAGCTGTAAAAGGCGTAAAACATAAATTCCACCATGAAGCTCATGGCACCAAGATAGTAAAGCCAAAATCCACTTTAGCGATTAATGACGCCTTTGCACTTTATCAGTTTTCAAAATCAGGTAATGGCCTGGCAAGCGTTCCAGAGTTTTTGGCAAGCAAAGATATCAAAACTGGCAAGGTGATACAGATACTTAGTGAGTGGCAGTTGGACAGTCTGGGCATCTACGCCGTTTGGCCGCAAAACGCTCCAAAGCATGGCCTGACAAAAATCCTGATTGATCATTTGGCAAGTTAGCCTCAAGAGCTAATAATTAGAAAATTCCAATAACGCATCCCGACCCAGCTTAAACCCGCTTTCAATCCATGCTTCTTCCAATGCCTTCAATCTTTGCCCCATTTCAGGACCGGGTTTCATGCCAGCTGCAATAAGGTCCTGACCTTGTAGCGGAAAAGTGGGGCGTTGCCAATTTTGGGCAAAATCAATCAACTTCAGCATGGCATCCGCATTTGCCGCATCATCTCGTCCCTGCAAATGCACTGCCTCAAGCTTCATGGAATCGATTAAGCCCGAAACATCGCCTCGGTATAAAAGCTTCTCAAAATCTGAAATTGAGGTATCAGCCTTGGGCGCAGGATTATTCGCCCATGCAACCATACGTTCTGTCTCTTTATTCGAAAATGCAAGGCGCTTTGACAGACCCTTCATGGTCTCAACATCAGGCCTTACCATGCCCATCAAACGGAAAAGCGCATCAGGCTGCCAGTTTTCTTCTTGCTCGAGCCTCAAAAGACCCGGCATGGCATCCGTGCCCCATTTATGGGTTTCTGGGAGAACAGCCCCCAAAATTCCGGTTGTTCGCATCCATAAAATTGCCCTGCTGGGATCAGGTGCAGCAAGCATTTTCTTTAGTTCCATCCAGATACGCTCTACGGAGAGGCCTGCCAGAAGTTCGCGTCCTGCAGCGCAGGCCTTTAATCCTGCAGCATCAGGCCGCCCGCCACCATACCATGCAAAGAAACGAAAAAAACGAAGGATGCGCAAACTGTCTTCCTTGATGCGCGTTGCGGCATCACCGATGAAGCGAACGTCCTTCGATAGAATGTCTTTATACCCATCGATATAATCATAAACCTTGCCATCACGGTCACAATATAATCCATTCATCGTCAAATCACGGCGATTGGCATCGGCTACCCAATCTGTCCCAAACTCAACAACCGCGTGGCGGCCATCAGTTTCTATATCTTTGCGAAGCGTCGTCACTTCAAAAGCCGCTCCGTCAACCACCGCCGTCACCGTGCCGTGGTCAATGCCGGTTGGCACAGCCTTGTGACCTGCTGCTTCAAGCCGTTTAACAACGTCTTGCGGTATAAGCGTCGTGCACAGATCAACGTCACTTGCTGGCATCCCCATCAAGGCATTGCGCACAGCACCGCCCGCGACACGAGCATCACCACCGTCCACGCAGAGGATATCAAACAGTGTTTGCAGTTCTTTACCCTTGAGCCAGTCCTCTTTGATGCGAATATTTTCCAGTTCACTCATTTAAAAACCCTATCGTACAAAACGCGTATCATGCCTGCTGTCACACCCCAAATGTAATGGTCACCATAAGGCATTTCATAAAAGAAACGTTCGCGCTCTTTCCACATTCTACTGGTCGTCGTGTGGTTTGCTTCATTCATCAAAAAAACAAGCGGTACTTCAAACATATAATCCACTTCATCAGGATTAATTTCAAAGTCAGCGCCTTCTCTTACGAACCCGATGATTGGTGCGACGCGGTAGCCAGAGCCGGTATAATAATCTGGCAGCCGTCCCATGATTTCAACTTCGTTGATATCAAGCCCGATTTCTTCCCACGCTTCTCGCAACGCGGCAGCTTCAGGCGAAGCATCATCGTCATCAATGCGACCGCCGGGAAAAGCCACCTGCCCCGAATGATTATTGAGCGCCTCCGTGCGCTTGGTCAAAATCACATTCACGCAATCATCGCGCTCGATTAAACCGATCAAGACAGCAGCATGTTTTTTAGCGTTTGCAATTACGCTATCGCGCATGCCCGCGTTCATATGGTAATCGCCGTCAACTTCATGATCGGGAAAATCAAGTTTTTCGAGCAGAATTTCTCGCACACTCGATTTGGAAAAATCAAAACTCACGAGCCTTACGCACTTAACTTTGCAAGTTCATCCGCAGGCATGATGGGAAAGACTTCGCCCTTGCTTCGAACCGCAAACATCAATCGGCCATCGACCTCAATCTCTTCGCCATATGAAATCAACTCATACATAACCGAACGCGCTAAAAGCGCTTCAAGACGACCTCGCACTAGCACATAAGGTTTTACACCGTCGTTTTCCGGCACGATCACAAACCGCATCGGATTGTCAGGGCCAACCTCAACCACATCATCCATATTGGTGCGCATCGTAATAACCTGCTCACCGCTTTCTTCATGGGCATTCATTTCAACCGCGATGAAATGTGCATCCTCAACGGTAATACCAACCAATTCCACAGGCGTGACAAGATAGGTCTTTCCATCCTCATCCTTGCGAAGAACTGTAGAGAAAAGCTGAACAAGCGCTTTGCGGCCAATGGGTGTGCCCATGTAAAACCAGGTTCCATCTGCCTTGATTTCCATCGGGATATCACCACAAAAATCAGGATGCCACTGATCAACTGGCGGCAGGCCTTTTTCCTTTTTGCCCGCTCTCGAAATCAAAGCCTCTAAGCCACTCAGGCCCTTTGCAACTTCATTATCTTCAATTTCTGCCATATTCAGTCTCTCATTAACGTATAATCACATTTTTGTTTATGTGAATCATTACACTTGAAGTCACACAATCGACAACTACCATGCTATATGTAGAGTGTAATTTCTAATTTAAAGAATAATGCGGAGTTTATTTCATGAGCGCAATCGACAAAAACCTTACCAAAGCACAGGAAAAGGAAGTCATCGTAATGGCTGAAAAAGCTGTTAGCGACATGAAAAAAGTTCGCAAAAACGTAGGCCAGGTTATCTTTGGTCAAGAAACGGTAGTGGACAACACACTCACCACAATCCTTGCGGGCGGCCATGCACTTCTTGTAGGTCTCCCAGGTCTTGCCAAAACAAAATTGGTTGAAACACTGGGTACTGTGCTCGGGCTTGATGAAAGCCGTATTCAGTTTACGCCCGATCTCATGCCATCTGATATTTTAGGCTCAGAAATTCTGCACCAGGATGAAAAAGGCAAGCGCTCTTTTCAATTTATCAAGGGCCCGGTCTTTGCACAGCTTTTGATGGCGGACGAGATTAACCGCGCTTCCCCACGCACACAGGCAGCACTCTTGCAATCCATGCAGGAATATCACGTGACGATTGCGGGTCAGCGCTATGATCTTCCGTCACCCTTCCATGTGCTGGCAACCCAAAACCCGTTGGAGCAAGAAGGCACCTATCCACTACCGGAAGCACAACTTGACCGTTTCTTGATGCAAGTTGATGTGCATTACCCAGACATGGAAGCCGAGCGCCGCATCATGTTTGCAACCACGGGTACGAGCGAGGCAAAAGCCAAAAAAGTAATCGATGCAAAACGATTGAAAGAATTGCAAGAACTTGTGCGTCGCCTTCCTGTTGGACAAAGCGTTGTGGATGCCATTCTGGAACTGGTACATTCAGCCCGTCCCGGCAGCACCCCTTCCGAGATGGAGAGTTTCATTTCGTGGGGTCCTGGCCCGCGTGCTTCACAAGCGCTGATGCTAACCGTTAGAGCACGCGCACTGCTGGATGGTCGCCTTGCACCTTCTGTAGATGATGTGATTGCTCTGGCTGAACCAGTTCTGCAACATCGTATGCAGCTTTCATTTGCAGCACGTGCGGAAAACATGACCGTTCGCGATGTGATTGACACCCTCAAGAAACGCATTGGCTAATGGCACCTTTAGGCGCAATAGCCCAAAGAGAAAGCGGGCGTGACACCATTGAACGTGCAAGGGCACGTGCAGAACTTATTCCAAGTCTGCTAGTTGAAGCGCGCCGCGTTGCTAATACTGTTTTTTCAGGTTGGCACGGCAGACGCAAGCGCGGTGTTGGTGAAAATTTTTGGCAGTTTCGTCCCTATTCGCCAGGTGAAAGCATGTCGAGAATCGACTGGCGCAGATCAGCCCGTGATGAAAGCCATATCTACGTTCAAGACAAGGAATGGCAGGCAACCCATACCGTTTGGCTATGGGTCGATGAAAGCCCGTCCATGCT
>CALFBU010000109.1 GCA_937951455.1 uncultured Rhizobiaceae group bacterium | reverse complement strand
GACCAAAATACTTTTTCAAAACGATCAAGCTGTTTTTTGGTACGGGCAAACAACAGCCATTTATCGATTATGATGGCCCAAGTCCACACAGAAGCTACAAGCAAGCCAATCATCACAAGCTTGACGATCAAGCCTGCTTCCAAAAACAAACCAATGAGGGAAACATCTACCGTCCCACCCAATTCCGATGTTTCCACGCCTTGCGCGAAAGCGGCTGACACGCCAAAAAGTGCAGTTTCT
The DNA here is from genome assembly GCA_937951455.1 of uncultured Rhizobiaceae group bacterium. Taxonomy (GTDB): domain Bacteria; phylum Pseudomonadota; class Alphaproteobacteria; order Rhizobiales; family Rhizobiaceae; genus JAALLB01. The sequence goes on along the minus strand of CALFBU010000109.1, from coordinate 2,721 downwards.
ATCATATCTGCCAATTCTTTCTTAAATTACGGCTTGGACGTCCAATCCAGCCCCCGTATCTTTTCTTAATAGTCAAAACTGTGGTCAAAGAATGTCACTTTCAAAAACCAAATTGACTCTAGGTTACCTTAGAATCGATTAGGGTTAATGAAGCGTTAGGATTTGTGACATTCAAGCACAAATAAAAGACGCGTTACCCGCCCAGTTTTGCACGTAAATCATCTGGAAAACGTTTTGCTCCGCCACCGTGATTGATGAAAGCAACCTCCACGTCCGCCCCGCACAACATGACCTCTTCGCCATCATCGCCAATTCGAAGGACATCCTGCCGCAAAAATGATCGCGCCCCTGTCAGTTTTTCAAGCTTAGTGCGAACCGTCAAAAGATCATCAATTACCGCAGGCGGGCCAAACTTCAGCGTCATGCGATGAATGGCAAACGCACTATCGTCTTCAGCCAATGTGGTGTGATAAATTTCCAAATGCCGAAGCCACTCTGTGCGTGAGCGCTCCATATATTTGAGATAATTTGAGTGATAAACCACACCGGAAAAATCCGTGTCTTCATAATACACCCGAACCTGCATCTCATGACCATTTTCAATCAGTTTATTTTCAAGCTCTGTTTTTTCGCGTGACATTGCCGAGAAGTTCCATATCGTGTGAATCGTTTCCAACAGTGTGCAAGATAATGATGACTGAGACAATCTTACAGAAAATCTACCGCTTTCCTTTAAAGGGATTTCCCGGGCATCGGTTGGAAAAAACGGAACTCAAAAAAAATGCCGGCATTCCCCATGATCGTCGTTTTGCGGTCACCAATGGCGTTGAGGACACGGGCGAATGGATGCCTTCCAAGAGCTTTTTTATCAATTCTTACGTCGATGGCATGTCCAAGTTCAAATGCGCATTCGATGAAAAAACTGTTTCGCTGGAAAACATAAAAGGCGAGACCCTTGCTTTTGAAATGGACAATCCATCAAGCCTGGAGGCAGCCAACACTCAAATTTCAACCTTCATGCAGCCAGTGGGTGTAAAAGACGATACGCATCAGCCGAAAATCATCGACCGCGGTGAAGGCGCCGTTTGGGATTATGTTGACACCCCTATTTCCATTATCAATGCGCAAAGCGTTAAGGCGCTGGACGAAAAACTGGACACCCAACTTGATCCACTTCGCTTTCGTGGAAATTTCATTATAGCGGGTCTTGATGCCTGGGAGGAATTTTCCTGGATGGGCAAACGCATCCAAATTGGGGAATGCATTTTGGATGTGCACCGGCCTATCGATCGCTGCCCGACACCTGGCGTCAATCCTGAAACAGGTGAACGCGATGTCGAAGTCACGCCCGGACTGCGCGATCACTTCGGCCATATCTATTGCGGCATGTATGCCAAAGTTGTGCAAGGTGGTGCAGTTAAATCTGGTGATCACATCATAGTCATTGGCAATGCGGAACTCAACCTTGAAGACGTTATGGTTTCCAACGCCAGCAACTACGCGCTGTGGCCACGCGCGGCAGAAGTAATCGCCTGTGATATAGGAAACAACAAAACCAAACTCACGCTAAAAACCACTGCGCCATGGAACGCCCCGGAAGCGCAAGCAGGCCAACGCTTAAAACTGCACTTGGGCGCGCTTGGCTGGACGCAGGAATATATCACGTCAAGTTCAACCAACCAATACACAATTGAAATCGAAGACAGCAAAACAGGCGATCCAATCACAAACCATCTGCGCAAAGGGTTGGAGATTGGGGAACGCATCGTAATCTCGGGTCCTTACGGTCGGGTTTAGGTTTTTTCGTCACTTCCTGTTTCAATTAACACAATCTCTGGTGGCGTTCCAAATCGCACGGGCAATATCGAACACCCAAGTCCACCTGATACAATCAGATGGCGATTGCTCTGTGTTACATGACCATAATTCAGTTTTTGTCCCGAAACTGTAATAGGCGCATATCCCATGAAGCGTACTTGTCCACCATGGGTATGACCTGAAACTGTAAGCGCCACACGGTCTGAAAGTCTATTGAAGATATCAGGCTCATGCGCCATCAAAATCATGGGCGCATCATCCTTGATTTGCTCCATGGTTTTCGGCAAATCATCGCGCGTGGCCCATTTTGAATATCCATACTTTCGAAATGGAGGAAACGCCAACTGGTCCCCAAGACCCGCAAGCCAAAACTTTTGCTTACCCTTTTTAATTTGCACAGCATCATTTTCGTAGACTTTAATTCCCGCCTTTTCCAAAGCCAAATGACCAAACGGCTTGCCAACCCTGTCGCGCTGAACCGTTCTGTCTTCCCAAAAATCATGATTACCCAAAACAGCATGAACCCCCAATGGCGCTTCCAATTCCCCCAGAACGGGCGCCCATTCAGACGAATGAACATAATCGGTAACAAGGTTTGTTCCCGCACTATAGTCACCCAAAAGTAACACCAAATCAGGCTTTAGCTCGTTGGTCTGACGTACAATATAACGAATTCGCTCAGCCGTCATCCACGGCTTGCAAGCATGGATATCTGCTAAAACAGCGATACGTAGCTTTAAGTCCTTTGGCCAATTGGGGAGCTGAGGTCGATAGTAGGTAGTTTTCAAGCGGTAAAGGGGCTCAACCGCAAACGCATAAGACCCTAGTGCCAAAGAACCTAACGCACCGCATCCAACCAACTTCATAAAACGCCTTCGAGTAAACATATCCAACTCCTGATCG
>CALFBU010000108.1 GCA_937951455.1 uncultured Rhizobiaceae group bacterium | reverse complement strand
ATCAAGCCATCGCAGATTTTACGCATGGATGCGGTAGACGCGAATGATGCAACCAAGACCAGACTGGAAATGCATTCAGGCGCACTTCGCCAGATGGCGCGTGTTGAACCGATTAACATCGCCAGCGAGACGCCAAAGGGCTCTGCGCAGATAGTCATAGGTGAGGCGACTTTCTGTCTGCCGCTCGAAGGGGTTGTGGATTTTGCAGAAGAACGCGCACGCCTAGAAAAAGAGCTCAAGAAGCTGGATGGAGAGATCAAGCGCCTTGAAGGCAAGCTTGGGAATGCCAAGTTTGTTGCAAATGCACCGGATGAAGTGGTGGCTGAAGAAAAGCAGAAGCTGGCAGATTATCAGGAACAGCGCGGTCGTGTTGAAGTGGCTTTTGGACGTGTGAGTGAATAATTCTGAATAGATTCGCGATTTTCCATCTAAAAACTTGTGACATAATACCTATTTCTGACTATTTTTTGTTGCTTATTTGCAACAAAGAGCGGGTATTACGTTTAGGTAAGAGTTTTTTGGTTGTTTTTCTGCGATTGTGAACAGTCATGCTAAAGACATATGAAATAATGGCTGATATATGTCAGAAAAATGACATTAGCTTTGGAGGGCTAACCATGGGGCATAAAACAACAATCAAGAGCATCGGGCTCGCTCTAGTAACAACATCACTTCTTTCAACATCTGCTATTGCCGGCGGCTTCGACCGTGGTGGTGTGAATATTGATCAATTGTTTGATAATAGTCGCTTTGCAGCTGACGCTCAAGTTACATACGTTTCTCCTAGAAGAACTGTTAAAAATGTTCAGCGTTCAAACAATGTTGCGGCGCCAGTTGTTCAGGCTGGAGTTCTAATTGCGGCCACTGGAACAACTAATATCGCAGATGCGGAAGCAGCTGTTGGTGCACTAACAGCAGCTGCTGCTGGCGGCGATGCTGTTGCTGCTGCCCAATTAGCAGGTATTAATGCTGCTGTTGCTGCAAATACGCCGCTAGGTGCTTCATCTGCTGAAATCAACCAAGATAGCAGCTTTGTCGTACCGCGCTTTGGTGCCAAATTCAATGTAGGGCAAGGCGCTGATTGCTTGGCTACTTATAGCGAGCCTTACGGGGCAGATAATTCTAACGGCACATTTAACGCATTGTCAGCCAGCGCAGTAGAATTTTCAATTGATACCCAAGACTATGGCCTAACTTGTTCTTACCAGTTTGGCCTAGGCACGACAGCTGTTGGTGACAGCTTTGCGCGAATTATTGGTGGTGTTTCTTACCAAGAGTTCCAAGGTTTTCTTGCTCGCCAAAGTTTTCTTGATTTCTCAAATGCAGGTATTGGTTCACTAATTGGCGCGGTGCCTGGATCAAATGTAGGTAACACTGCTGGTATTGGTACATTTAATGTTGAGGGTGATGCAATTGGCTGGAGAGCAGGTGTAGCTTATGAAATTCCAGACATCGCGCTTCGCGCTCTAGTACTTTACTCCTCAAGATACTCATATGATCTCGAAGGCATTCAGAACAATACTGGGTTTGGTATTGATGCTGCAGCCGGAAACGCTTTTGCTGATATTGGTTTGACAACTGAAATACCGCAAGCATTGGACATCAGGCTTCAGTCTGGTATCGCTGAAGGTACGCTGGCATTTGTTAATTTCAGATGGCAAGACTGGAGTAAACTTGACGTTATTCCAATTGATGGTGGTATTACAGCAACTGCACCCAACCCTGCTGGTGGTGGAATTCCTACAAATCTAGCGTTTGAAGCTGGTTATCAAGATGGGTACACTCTTACTGCAGGTATTGGTAAGCAGTTGAATGAGAATGTTTCTGCTTTAGTATCTTTGGGCTGGGATCAGGGTACAGCTACTGTAACAGGTACACAATCTGATAGCTGGACGCTTTCTGGCGGTCTTCGCTATTCTGAGGGTGAAAATCTTGAAATACGTGTGGGTGGTGCTATTGGTCTTCTTGAAGGTGGCACATCAAGAGCACTTCCAAACAGCATTGACCAAGCTAATGAAGTTACCTACGAATTTGATGCAGATGTTTTATACGCAGTTAGTGGCGGTATTAAACTAAAATTCTGATCATAATACTTCTAGAAAAGCCCCGAACATTGTTCGGGGCTTTTTTGTTTTAGCTATAATTTTCTCAGCGTAATTACCCAGCCTTTTAAATCGTTTTCTGGAATATGCTCACCATGCTCTTGTTTGATGATTTCCAGCTTTCCTTCATTTTGAAGAACCTTTAGCTTTTTCGTTAGCGAACCCTCTTCATAGAAGTGGTCGTTTAGGCCGATTACAATGATGCCGCTTGTTTTTATGACGCGCAACAATTCCTCAACGGCATCAGCCATGATGTGACCAAAAGAGAAAACGCCTACCGCCGTAAGCGCGTCGTACTCTCCATCTTTTGCATCTATGGGTGGTTCATTCAGATTGCAAGAAAACAGCTTGTTGTAGACTCCCAGCTCGGCAGCTTTGTTCAACATGCCTTGAGATAAGTCACAACCGTTGATGTTTTGAAATCCTGAATCCTTCAAAGCCAAGCCGGAGAGACCTGTGCCGCAACCAACATCTAGTAATTTAATATTTTTATCTGATTCTTGTTCTTGCAACGCTTTTGCGCATCTAACAGGTTGTTGGTACTTGCCATTGCTTAAGTCCTGATCATAGACTTCAGCCCAACGGTCATACATTCGCTTTGCATCTTCGCTTGTTTTGAGCGTGTAAGCCTTGTCGAAAAAGTTTTCTTTAATCATGGGTGTCTCCGTCCTGTGTATAGACAATCAAAAACGTGACAGTTTTGCAACAATGCATTGCAGAGTTGTCTTGATACTGCCTGAAACTTAATTTGCCCCTTTTCAGACACAAATGATCGGCACTAAAAGTTAACTAAACTGGTGGTACCACTATAATCACAATTGGCACATTATGCTGCCGTGGTGCTGCCGAAAAATCAAAATATGTTGAGATAGTCACTTCTGTCTCTTATTAGAAAACGAATAATGTCACATTGCAGACTTTCATCTTTGTTACTTGCTTTGCCAATGGTTTTGTCCGTCGGCCTGACATCGTCATATGCATTTGATGCTTCAAAGGTGATCAAGGGCGATGCTGCGTCGGGTCAGATTTTTCAATATTTTTTCAAGTTCAAGGAAGATGGCAAATCTGAAGAAGCAGTTGAAGTTTTAAAATATGCTGCGGACAAGGGTAATTCTGCAGCTCAATGGAAGCTGGCTCGGATTTATCAAACTGGCGATGGTGTTGAGCAAAATGAGCTTGAAGCATTTATGATGTTTCAGAAAATTGCCCAGCAATCTGCGTATGCAATTCCAAATACGGCAAACTGGCAATATGGCGCGGATGCGTTCGTGGCACTGGGTAAATATCATTACAACGGTATTCCCAACACTTATGTAAGCCGTGATGAAAACAAAGCGCGTGTCATGTTTACAACCGCTGCCATGGTCTATCGTCATCCTGAAGCGCAGTTTCAGCTCGGTCGCATTCAAATCAATAACGACAAGATATATGGCCAGGGACGCAGTGGTATTCGAAATTTGAGTCTTGCTTATGATAAGGGCCACGTAGGCGCAGAGGCATTGCTTGGATACTCAATCTTTGAAGGTGTGCATACGAAGTATGACCCTGTCAGGGGCTTATACATGTTAGGAAATGCCAAGCGTCGTGCTTCTGCAGATGATTTGGATTGGATCAACCAAATTCATGATGAAGCCTATTCTTTAGCGAGACCAGAGCATCGAGCAGAGGCTGTTAGACAGCTTTTAGACACTTCCAATTCTCTGGAATAGCTCCAGAATCATCCTGATTTTTGAAGATAAGTTTTTGCTGTATCCAGATTAAAATCTGTCTGCTTTTGGTCGTTGTTTATTTGAGCTGTAGGGCAGGGTGTTCCAAGAAACTTCCAGCTTGTATTGTTTAAAACACGCGAACATTGCGCCATTTGCATGCCATTTGAGGTTTTAATACAAGCTTTTTGACCCTCTGGTATTTTTGCACCTTTGTGGCTGCAAGTGCAATCTTCACCTGCTAAGGCTGATGAAGATAAAAGTGTAACTCCTAAAACTAACAAAGCTCTAACCATGCAAACATCATCGCAAAAAATTCATAAATGTCAAATCAGGCTGGTGAAAGTGCTTCCTTGAAGGAGAGCAGGCGATATCTTTTTTCATCCCACAATGCGAGTTTCACACATTTAAAGCTTTCCCAAAGCGTAATTCGGCTTACCTCTTTTAGTTCTGGGAAGTCTCTTATGACCTCGGTTAACCGATAAAATGGTATATGGCTACACAGATGGTGTACGTGGTGTATGCCGATGTTTCCGCTTAGCCAGCGTAGTACAACGGGCAAGTCATAATGTGAACTGCCGTGCAGTGCTGATTCGCGACGATCCCAATTTGGTGAATGATCCCAATTTGTATCTTCAAATTGGTGTTGAACAAAAAACAGCCAAACCCCAAAAGATGCCGCTAAAAAAGTTACCGGCACTTGTATGGCTAGGAACGCTTTCCAGCCAACGAACCATATCAAAATCAGAGAATAAAAAACTATGCCAACATTGGTAAGCATTGTGCTAACCCAAGGCTTCCAACCAATTTTCATCATGCCAATTGGTAAGCGCTGTTCAAGAAAAAATACATAAGCAGGGCCAACGACAAATAGAATGATTGGGTTTCTATAGACCCTATAAATTGCGCGACCAAACCATGATTTTGATTTGTATTCGCTAACTGTCAACGTTTGAATGTCACCCATACCACGATGATCAAGATTTCCCGAGCTTGCATGATGAATTGCATGACTGCGTTGCCAATAGTCATAAGGTGTAATGGTTAAAATACCCAAAAAACGTCCAAGCCAACGATTAGCTGTTTGGCTTGTAAGAAATGATCCGTGTCCACAGTCATGTTGAATTATAAATATACGAACCAGAAACCCTGCGGCAGGAAACGCGAGTAAAGCAGTGAGCAAATAACTAAAACTCAAGGTCTGATACATAATTGCCCAAAGGATTCCAAAAGGAACAACAGTGAGTAAAATTTCGCGTATCGCTTTGTAGTTATTAGGGGTCTTGTATTTTTCCAGTGCCTTGGCCCAGCCTCGGGCATCCAGTTCCGTCACATTTTCTGGTTGTATTACTTGAGTATTCAATTCCTCAGCCCCTCGTTTGCTTCGGTGGAAGTTATGTCGATTCGCTTATGATAGGCAATCATTTAGAGTTCTTTAAAATTGCCCTAGTTAAGTCTTTATGCCGCAATTTTCACCCATACTGGAACATGGTCAGAAGGTTTTTCCCAATCACGAACGTGTTTATCTATGTCCGCAGCTTGAAGAAGTTTTGCCGCTTCCGGTGACATTAGCAGGTGGTCAATGCGAATGCCGTTGTTCTTTGGCCATGCACCTGCCTGATAATCCCAAAATGTGTACGTTTTCTCAGCTTGAGTTGTAGAGCGTATCGCTTCCGTTAGCCCAAGGTTCAAAAGTCTTCTGAATGCGGTTCTGCTTTCTTGCCTGTATAAAGCGTCGCCTTCCCAAGCTTTTGGATCATGGCAATCTTCAGGCATCGGGATTACATTATAATCACCAGCGAGAATGAAGGCTTCTTCTTGTTCGAGCTTTTGTCTTGCCCAAGCTTCCAGCCGTTCCATCCATTTTAATTTGTAGGGAAATTTTTCAGTGTCGACTGGGTTTCCATTCGGCAAATAAAGGCAAGCAACACGAAGTGCGCCGGAATCGATGCTGAAAAGACCTTCAATAAACCTTGCTTGCTCATCTTGATCGTCACTATCCGACAAAAGTGGCAGACCTCTGTTGACTTCATCAAAAGGCAGTTTGGATAACAAAGCTACACCGTTGAAGCTTTTTTGACCGTGGGTCTCCAGGTTGTAGCCTAGACTTTCTATTTCTTCTCGTGGGAAATTTTCGTCGATGGATTTTATCTCTTGTAGGCAGGCAATGTCGGGGCTCTCTTGTTTCAACCATTCGATCAGATTTGGATGACGCGCTTTAACGCCGTTAATATTCCAAGTCGCAATTTTCATACTTATAATCCGTTCTTTGCTATCTGATACATCAAGATAAAGAAGTTTCATAGCGATATTGAAAGAATGCATAAATCGGCATTAGTGGTTATTAACGCATAATTAGTCCAAGTTTTGTATATTTCTGCCAAAATAATAAGTGGAAATGCCAATGACTTTTGGAAAACGGTTCGCTCCCCCAGCAGCTGCTAAGCGAAACGCGCATGTTTCTGGTAACCTAGCTGAACAACATGGTGATGAATTTCAGATTTATACAGGGCTGCCATGGAGCGGTGCTGATTATGCACCTTGCAATTATGCGGTTGGTCATTTGAGAGACTATCTTTGGTCGGCATTATCGCCCAGAAACCAGAAGCCACATCCAGAGACACTTTTTTCTGCAATCGGATGTATTGCAGGTTTTGCTAATCAAAAGCATGTATTTATGAAGTTGCGCGATGCAGGCTATATGATTGCACCGCCTGCAATCACACCTATTAACGCACGCAACGGTATTACCTTGCACACAGGAACGGCTCTAGCCGCAGGTTTAATCTCTGACAAGCAAAACAAGCATGAGGGGCTAGAATTCTGGCCTATAGTATTAAATGCAGCTTTGGATCTTGGAGTAGATGAGGATTCCCAGCCCTCTTTAGATAGCATGAAGAAGCACATCAATGAGCAGCAAGAGGCTCAGAAAATCAAATTACGCGTTGGCATGTATGACCAACCTAAGGTGGAACCTCATGTTTTGCTAAAGGCCGTTTGGCCATTAGCTGAAAAAATATTTTCCGGTCACATCTCACCTGATTCGGATTATGGCCGCGTAAAACTGCCATTTATGTGTGCGGTCTGCGGTTATGTTTTGCAGCAATATATGGAAATGGTTGATGATTTTTCTATTGGGGTCGGTTTGGTAATCGCAATGGAGTCCGCGCTGTACACCACGCAGCTACCTTCTTCCATTTTGAAGTAGAGCTGGTTTAAACAGAGAAACTTGTTCCACATCCGCAGGATGCGACAGCATTTGGGTTGTTTACTTGGAATGATTGTCCCATCAAATCATCGACGAAATCAATTTGTGATCCACCCATATAAATGAGTGACATCTCGTCAATCAGTATCTTGCCGTTGTGTCCTTCGAGGATCAGGTCATCGTCATTGACTTCATTTACGAGATCAAATTGATAAGAAAACCCCGAACAGCCACCACCTTCGACAGATATTCTGAGAGCAGAATTTTCTTTGTCTTTGGCAAGGATTTCTGCAACACGCTTAAGTGCTGAATCTGTTGCAGAGACTGTGTTTGCTGGCGTTTGTGCGTTCATGTTTTCGAATAACCTTGAATAACCTTGCTATCAATATGGTATGTTAAATCATAAAATACAACATTGCGTTATAGAGAATGTAGATAACAAATTTATTCGATTCGACGAAGAGACACATGAAGCCGCTTGATATTACTGCTTATGGACGAGAAGGGCTTGCTGGTTATGCTTGTCATACGAACGAGAGCAGGGGCAGATTATTTGCAGAGCCTGACAGTCCGACCCGAACGCATTTTCAACGTGATAGAGACAGAATTATACATTCTACCGCTTTCAGGCGCTTAAAACACAAGACACAAGTGTTCGTGCACCATGTGGGCGATCATTACCGCACAAGATTGACCCATTCGATTGAAGTATCCCAGATCGCGCGATCCTTGGCGCGTGCACTTCAAGTCGATGAAGACCTGGCGGAATCCCTGGCTCTGTCACATGACTTTGGTCATACGCCATTTGGCCATGTGGGGGAGGATGTATTAAACGAACTCATGTCCAGATACGGCGGCTTTGATCATAATGCTCAATCCTTGCGTATCGTTACAATGCTGGAGCAGCAATATGCTGAGTTTGACGGTTTAAATCTATGCTGGGAAACCCTGGAAGGGCTGGTTAAACATAATGGTCCAGTTACAGGTGATATACCTCAAACTTTTATAGACTTTAACGAGAAATGGGATCTTGAACTTGGCTCACATGCAAGTATTGAAGCGCAATGCGCAGCCGTTGCGGATGATATCGCCTATAACGCACATGATTTGGATGATGGCCTGAGGGCAGAATTGTTCAACTTGGGTGATCTAAGTGATGTGCCAGTGGCGGCTGAGGCGTTGAGAGAGGTACTTCTAAAATATCCAGACCTTGAAGACCATCGCATAAGACATGAAATCGTGCGACGCCAAATCACTGCCATGGTTGAAGATGTAATTACAAATGCGAAAAGTAATTTGGTCGACCTACAGCCCAAAAGTGCATCTGATGTCAGAAATTGCGGTCAAACGCTGGTATGTTTCAGCGATGACATGCACGTAAAGGAAAAGGGTATAAAGGCGTTTCTTTTTGACAAGATGTATCGCTCTCCTAACGTCATGATTATGCGGGATGGGGCTGAAAGAATTATACGAAACTTGTTCGATGTTTACTTAAATGAAACGGGTGACATGCCAAATGGTCTGCAGCGATTAAGTTTGAAAAACAAGTCAAACGACAGGCCTCGCATCATCGCCGATTTTATTGCAGGAATGACGGATAGTTATGCAATTTCCGAGCATGAACGCATGTTTGACGAGGCGCCTGATTTAGGTTAGTTCGTCAGTGTGAACCAGCAGAGCAAATGACTGCAATTGGCATCAATAGAAAAGCACAAAATGAATATTTTCTCAAAGTTCGAAGATTACATTAAAGAAATACTGCAAAACATTGATTTAAATGATGATGCTCTGAAGTTAATGGGCAGAATATCTGCTGAACCTCCCCGTGATGCTACCCATGGAGATATCTCTACCAATGCCGCTATGGTGATGGCCAAGCCTGCAAGGAAAAACCCACGTGAAATCGCACAGTTGATTGCGGATGGTTTGGAGAAAATTGAAGGTGTAAGTGAAGTTTCGATTGCCGGGCCAGGGTTTATCAACATTACCTTGTCTGATGCGTTTTGGATTGATCACCTTTCAACTGTTTATAAGTCCGGAAGTCAGTATGGCAGCGGCCTTGTCTCAGATGGCATGAAGGTGAATGTTGAATACGTCTCTGCCAATCCGACTGGCCCTATGCATGTTGGTCATTGCCGAGGCGCAGTGGTTGGTGATGCGCTGGCTAATTTGCTTTCTTTTGCCGGCTTTGATGTCATTAAAGAATATTACGTCAACGATGCAGGCGGCCAGATCGATGTATTGGGCAAATCGCTTTATCATCGCTATCTCGAAGCACTTGGTGATAATGTGGGTAAAATGCCTGAAGGACTTTATCCAGGGGAGTATCTCATAGAACCTGCCAAAACCTTAGTTAAAGAACAGGGTGATGCGCTTAAGTCTATGGATGAAGATAAGCGTATGGTGCTGCTTAAGGAAACTTCCATAACTTCCATGATGGCTATGATCAAAGAGGATTTGGCAGCTTTAAACATTCATCATGATGTGTTTTTCTCAGAGCGTGATTTACATGCCAAGAAAGATGGCAAGTCTACGATTGATACCATGCTTCAAAAAATGCGCGACAAAGGTCATGTATATGAAGGCAAGCTTCCGCCGCCAAAAGGCGAAACGCCTGAGGATTGGGAAGATAGGGAGCAAACGCTATTCCGTTCAACTGCCGTAGGCGATGATGCAGATCGTGCTTTGGTAAAATCTGACGGATCTTATACCTACTTTGCTGCGGATGTTGCCTACTTCCAAGATAAATACGACCGTGGTTTCAAGCGCATGATTTATGTGTTGGGTGCAGACCATTCAGGTTATGCGAAGCGTCTGAAAGCCGTTTGTAAGGCGGTTGCTGGTGGTGAAGCGGAGCTGGACGTTCTGTTTTGCCAGTTGGTGAAACTCATGCGTGATGGCGAACCGTTTAAAATGTCAAAGCGTGCAGGGGACTTCATAACTTTACGCGAAGTGGTCGATGAAGTGGGTCGTGATGCGGTGCGCTTTATGATGCTTTATCGCAAGGCTGAAGCGCCACTTGATTTTGATTTTGCCAAGGTCACAGAACAATCAAAGGACAACCCTGTTTTCTACGTCCAATACGCCCATGCTCGTGTTGCTTCTGTTTTCAGGCAGGTCGTGCGCGACATGCCAGAGCTCGATGTATCGCAGGATGCACTTGCAACGGCTGATTTATCGCTTCTTTCGGATGCAGGTGAAGTTGGTTTAATCAAGAAAACAGCAGAATTTCCACGAATCATAGAGCAAGCAGCCCGTGCCGATGAGCCTCACAGGTTAGCTTTTTACCTTTATGAACTGGCTTCTGAGCTACATTCTCATTGGTCTCGTGGCAAAGAATCGCCAGAATTACGGTTTATTAACCCTAAAAATGCACAATTGACATTGTCGAGGCTCGTATTGTTGCGCAGTATTGCAACCGTTATTGCTTCCGGGCTTGCCATTATTGGCGTTTCTGCCCCTGAAGAAATGCGTTGAGATTATCGCTTCGACAAATTTAGCCACATTTATGTGGCTGAGAGTGTTTAAGAGTAGATAGGTTATGCGTTATGAGCGAACAGTTTAAGCAAGATCAGAATTCTCAAAGCCCAGAGATTGATGATGATCCACTGGCAGAATTGGCACGTATTGTTGCTGGTGAGCCAGAGTTGAACTCTTCCGCGTCAGAACAAAATGTTCAACCTGAACATCAAGAAGTGTCTGAAGCTTCATTTATGGAGGCAGCGCTTGAAGAGCAACTGCTTGCTGAGTTTTCCATGGATAATCAGCCTGAAATTGAGGCGCCTGCTTTTGCCGAAGATATCAATGCTTCTATCGAACAAATTGCATCAGAAGAAATTCCAGAAGCTGAATTACAACCTGAACCAAATTTTGAACCTACCATGGTTCAGGAAACTTCAGTCGCTGATGACTATCAACCAGAAGTTCCCAATGCAGAACAAATTGCTCCCTCAGAAGCGAGATTTGAAGACGGTCTGATTAGCGCTTTGGAACAGGAAATTGTAGGGCAGCCTGAACCTCAATCTGCTGTGGAAACTTCACCTTTCATGGCTATGCCGGAGACACAAATCGAAGAAGTTACGCAAAAAGCTGTTGCGCAAGTTGAAGACAATGTTGCCAACATGCAGGAAACGCTTGAGCAAGAATTGGCTGCTCAAATGGAGCCTGCCCAAGCGTATGTTGAAGAGCCTGTAGTCGTCGAACCTGTTGCGGAACCACAAATCGCTTCAGTTGAAGAAGATCTAGGCGCTGCATTTGCCAGTGAATTTGAACAAATGTCAGGTCAAAGCGCTGAACAAGCTTCAGAGACTGTTGTTCAAGAAGCAGTCGTTGAAGAGCCTGTTGTTGAAATGCCGGTTGAGGCTCAGCCTGTTGCAGTACAACCAGATTTAGTTCCAGCCCAAGCCGATATTGAAATGGATTTCGAAGCTGCTTTCGCGCAAGAGCTTGAAGGTGTTGAAGTTCCGGAAGCCCAAGGGTGGTCAGAAACCGAAACTGCAGAGGCTAATGCAGACTTTACCGCAGCGGTTGCCAGCGATACCGCAACACAAGCCAGCTTGCAAAATGAAGTCAATTTGGACTCCATGGAGTATGATCCAGGTCACGTAGGCTCTGTGGATGATATTTCTGCTGTTGAATCAGGCCCAGTTGTCGCCAATGATAATGGTGGTGGCAAAAAATACGCAGTTGCGGCCTTGGTTATTGCGCTTTTCGCAGGCGCAATTGCTGCAGGATATGGTTTCCTTGGCGGTGATAATGCAACGGTTGCATCAGGTACGCCTGAAATCATCAAGGCTGATACTAATCCTGTGAAGGTAAAGCCGGATGATCCAGGCGGATTGGTGCCTGAAAATCAAGACAATGCTTCTTATGGTGATTTAGGTGGCGAGAATAATGTTGCCGTTTCACAAGAGACGCTTACATCGCAAACTGAAGAGCCGATTATTTTGAATACAGGCAATACTTCAGAACCTGTGAAGTCCGATGATCGACTAACAGCATCAGAAGACACTGGTGCAACACCAAATGCTGCGAGTTCTTCTGTTTTGCCTAAAGTCGTTCAGACGGTTACTGTAAAGCCTGATGGCACTATTATAACCAAACCTTCTGTTCCCAAGCCTGTTGAGACTGCTTTAAATACGGTTACAATCGGTGACACCGCAAATGTTGCGGTAAAGCCTGTGGAAACGCAGGTTATTACAAAACCTGATGCTATTGATGGCGCAAAAACCACTGGCGATATTACAATTCCTTCTGCAAGTCCTTTGCCGAAGCCTGTCGTAAAGCCTCAACCAGCGCCTGCCAAGAAAGTAGCTGCGGCGCCTAAGCCTAAACCAGTTGCGCCTGCACCAGTTCGAAAGAGTGAATGGGTTGTACAAGTTTCTTCTCAAACGACACCCGAAGCAGCTCAAGCCTCATTTGCAAATATGAGAAACAAGTTTTCGGCCCTGCAAGGTCGCGCCATGGCTATTCAACGTGCCAATGTAAATGGAACAACCTATTACCGAGTTCGTGTGCAGACTGCATCAAGAGCTGACGCAAATCAGCTTTGTTCGCGCTTAGCTGCTGCTGGTGGAAGTTGTTTTGTAACGCGATAAAGCTTTTACACATATGATTTTAAAGGCCAAACATCTGTTTGGCCTTTTTTGTTTGGAAGTTTGGTGCTTCCTGATAGATTCGTATTATGGGAATCACTGCTGCAATTTTCGGCTGTTCAGGCCTTTCGCTGACTCAACAGGAAAAAGACTTCTATCAAGAAGTTCAGCCTTGGGGGTTTATTTTATTTGGACGTAATGTTGATACGCCAGAACAAGTGACATCACTTGTTGCGGAGTTAAAGGCATGCGTAGACCATGATAATGTTCCGATCCTGATTGATCAGGAAGGCGGGCGTGTCAGACGATTGCGTCCACCACATTGGGAGCCTTATCCAGCTGGTGAGGTCTTCGGACAACATTATAACAAAAACAAAGAGCAGGGGTTGCGTTTTGCATGGCTGCAGTCACGCCTTATGGCTTGTGACTTGCACAAGCTTGGTGTGAACGTCGACTGTCTCCCGGTGCTCGATGTGCCAGTTCGCGGTAGCCATGATGTTATTGGTGATCGTGCTTATGGCGATGAGCCTGTAATCGTTTCTGATGTTGGCCTTGCTGTATCAGAAGGGCTTCTTTCTGGCGGTGTTTTGCCTGTCATCAAGCATATTCCAGGGCATGGGCGTGCTAGTGTTGATAGTCACAAGGATTTACCAGTTGTAAATGCCTCTCTAGAGGACTTAAAGCAATCAGACTTTGAACCGTTTAAACGGCTTAATCAGATGCCTTTGGCGATGACGGCGCATGTTGTCTACACCGCAATAGACGCTGATAATCCCGCTACAACCTCTTCAAAAGTTATTAAAAATATTATTCGTGATTATATTGGGTTTGATGGGCTCTTAATGTGTGATGATCTTTCCATGCATGCGCTCAAAGGCACATTTGAAGAACGAACTTCTGCTTCTTTTGCGGCTGGTTGTGATGTTGTTTTGCATTGTAATGGTGATTTAAGCGAAATGAGGCCTATTGCTTCTATATGCCCTGAGTTATCTGGGGATTCATTAAGACGAGCCGTACAAGCAACAGACTTATTTGCTAATGTGGTTTCGTGTGATGAAGAAAGTTTGCGAAATGAATTTCGTGCGCTTTGTAATGGTGAAACATATGGCCAAGACCCCACAGAAGCGGGGCACTAAAGAAAAGAGACCCAATGACTTCTGGCAATGAAAAAGATTTGATTTCTATCGCCGAAGGTTCGGAAAATGCTGACGTATGGGATAATTCTGAAACAGAAGTGGTATCTACAGACCCTCAGCTAAACGTGGATGTTGAAGGTTTTGAGGGCCCCTTAGATCTGTTACTTGAGTTAAGCCGTCGCCAGAAGGTTGATTTATCAAAAATTTCCATTCTGGCTCTGGCTGTTCAATACCTTGAATTTATTGAAGAAGTTCGCAAACTTCGCATTGAACTGGCTGCTGACTATCTGGTTATGGCTGCTTGGCTTGCTTTCCTGAAATCAAAACTGCTCTTGCCTGTGGAAGAAAATAACGAAGATGAAATGTCGGGTGAAGAGATGGCAGCGCAACTTGCTTTCCGCCTTAAACGTCTGGAAGCCATGCGGGAAGTAGGCAAACGATTGGTCAATCGCAACCGTTTGGGCCGTGATTTCTTTGTTCGTGGTATTCCAGAACCAATTCAGATTGATAAGAAAAAAGACTTTACGGCAACTCTATACGACTTGCTTTCCGCTTATGCTTCGCAAAGACAGCGCCAAAGTGTATCACATGTTACAATTACCAAGAGAGAAGTGTGGTCATTGGCAGACGCGCGTGAAATTCTGACACGCATGGTCGGCGAGCTTTCTGACTGGACGCCGCTTGACGCGTTTTTATTGCCGTATATTCCAACCCCGGCCTTGCGTAACAGTGCCATTGCTAGTTCTTTTGCTGCAATGCTTGAACTCGTGCGTGAAGGAAAATTGAAAATAAGACAAGACGAGGCTTTTGCACCTCTATATCTCAAGAGAGGGGATGCATCCTCCACGAGACCCACACAAGAAGTAGGGAGCCTATAATCATGGCACAATCCAACGAAGCACAAATTCTTGCTTTTGATTCATCACGTGCTGGTGGACAAGAACATGCTGACTTGCGTGAACACTTGCGTATGGTTGAGGCAATTGTGTTTGCTTCCAGCGAACCTGTTTCCGAAAAAGGTTTATCTGAAAGACTACCAGAAGGCGTAGAATTAGATCCTTTGATGCGTGAGTTGCAGCAGGCTTATTCCGGCCGCGGTGTCAATTTGGTGAAGGTTGGGGACAATTGGGCCTTCAGAACAGCTGATGATCTGGGCTTTCTTTTACAAAAAGAAACTACCGAAACACGCAAACTCTCACGCGCTGCCTTGGAAGTTTTGGCCATTATTGCTTACCATCAGCCGGTTACACGGGCAGAGATTGAAGAAATCCGCGGTGTTGCAACTTCCAAGGGTACACTTGATGTGCTTCTGGAGACTGAATGGGTGCGCATGCGTGGGCGCCGCAAAACGCCAGGTCGTCCAGTAACTTATGGCACGACTGATGCATTCCTAGACCAATTTGCACTTGAAGAACTCAAAGACTTGCCAGGTTTGGAAGAATTAAAAGGAGCAGGATTGCTTCGTTCTCAAATTCCAGCAAACTTTGTTGTTCCTGAACCTTATGACGGTGACGAACTGACCGATGATGAGGATCCGCTATTGGCCGATGATCTAGAAGAATTAGGTCTTTTGCCGCCAACCGGTGGTGATGAAGATGAGCTATAGCATTTAAGCCAAGTCATTGTTATACGATTGCAAAAAGCAATTGAGTAAAGTTTGTCATGAACCAAGGTGTTCAAAAAAATCAACAATTTGTCGAGAGGCGTTCAGTAGAGCGCGATAATCAGTGGGGAAAACGTAATTCCACTGGTGTGGTCATCGCTTCCAGCATGTCTTTTGAAAACATCAGCTATAATACTGGCGGCAGTGATATTCTAAAAGACATCTCCTTAAATGTTGAGCCAGGTGAAGTGCTTTGTTTATTAGGGCCTTCTGGATCGGGCAAGACGACGCTCCTTAGAATTGCTGCTGGACTGATCGAAGATGCAACGGGCTCGATTAAAATTGATGGGCGCACAATTGCAGATCACAAAACATTCATCCAACCTGACAAACGTGGGGTCGGGCTTGTTTTTCAGGATTACGCGTTGTTTCCGCATTTAACGATTTTGCAAAATGTTGAGTTCGGTTTGACGGCACTCAGCAAAAGCGAAGCCAAAACGCAAGCCATGCGCATCTTATCGCGTGTAGGCCTGGATGATAGAGCTTCTCAATATCCGCATGTTTTGTCTGGCGGTGAACAGCAAAGAGTAGCGCTGGCAAGGGCTTTGGCGCCGCGTCCTGGCATATTATTGATGGATGAGCCTTTCTCCGGATTAGATTCCAGATTGCGCGACAGCATTCGCGAACAAACCATCGATCTGTTGCGTGAAACGCGCTCAACGGCCATTATTGTTACGCATGATGCGGAAGAAGCTCTGCGTGTGGGCGATCATGTTGCACTCATTCAAGATGGCAAGCTTGTGCAATATGGCGAGGCGAAGGATTTATATTATCGTCCTGCAAACCTATTTGCGGCAGGTTTTTTCTCGGAAATTAATGTAATTCCTTCAATTGCTTCCAACGGGATTGCAACAACGGTTTTTGGTGATTGTCCGTGTGACGATGCGCTATCTGAAGCCTGTTGTGCAGCAATCAGGCTTACTGACATAGATGTGAAGCCATATGACGCAGCCCTTGAAGGTGTGATGGGGCGCGTCTCATTGAGAAGGTTTATTGGTACCTCGGAATTGCTTGAGATTAATATCGAAAACCTCGATGAACCAATCTCTGTTCGCATAAAAGCGGGCGAACTGCCTGATAATGCAAGGCTTGTTACATTAAATGTCGATCCAAAATCCATGATGATTTTTGCAAACTCATAAAGTTTTTTGCAATTGCGCGGAAATTTGATCACTTTCTACTGGTAACCATAACTTGCTTAGCCTATTTACTAAGGTAAGCATTGCTTGCGAATAACTCATGTTACGGGTTATGGTACAAGCTGATTTAGAATATGGCGTTGATACTATTTCAACCGCCAATACAGACGGGAGCTGTAAAAATGAATATCGGTGTTTGGCAAATTGTAATTATTGCGATTGTAATTGTTCTACTGTTTGGTCGTGGCAAGATTTCTGATCTTATGGGCGATGTTGCGAAAGGCATTACCTCGTTCAAAAAAGGTCTTAATGAAAAAGACGATGATGGTGATACAATCGAAGCTAAAGCTTCTGAGGTTGCTAACAAAGTCAAAGACGAGACCAAAGCCAGCTGAATTGCTTTTTTGGTTCGTTTTTTACCCGCAAAATATCGCGGGATTATAGATTTTTTCATGCGCGGAAAATAAGTTTTGTTTAGCAATTTTGCCTGGTCGGAGATGTTAGTGATTGCTGCTGTAGCAATCATCGTGGTGGGTCCCAAGGAACTGCCGGGAATGTTGCGTGCCTTTGGTAAAACCATTGGCAAGATAAAGCGTATGGCGGGCGATTTTCAGCGACAAGTTGATGATGCTATCAAAGAGGCTGATCTTGAAGATATCAAAGACATTGCTTCTAACAAAACTTTTGCCCCATTGGACGACGCAAAGAAGTCCATGGAAGAGTTTACCAAGAAAATTCAAGATCCGCTGGAAGCGCATAAATCTGTTATCAATGATGATATTGAAGAAATAGATGAAATTGAAGCACCTGCTGTGACAAAACCTGCTGCCAAGAAAGCACCGGCGAAAACGACAACACCAAAAAAAGCTGCGCCCCGTAAAGCGGCGGCTAAAAAGCCTACTACAGTCAAGAAAGCGGCGCCTAAAAAAACAGCTGCCAATAAGCCTGCAACCGCTAAGAGTGCAACATGACAACCAATGATGAGCTAGAAGACACCAGTGCACCATTGATGGAGCATTTAATTGAGCTTCGTCAGCGCTTGATGTACTCAATCATTGCGATCGCAATTTTCTTTTTGATCTGTTTTTATTTTGCA
>CALFBU010000107.1 GCA_937951455.1 uncultured Rhizobiaceae group bacterium | reverse complement strand
CAAGGCTCTTTGGTGATAAATGTAAAGCGCATCCGTGGGATGAGTTGCAAGACTTGCTTTCGCAAACTGATTTCATCGTCAACACAACCTCCATCGGCATGGCAGGCAGTGATGCTTCCATGATGCCTGACTTATCGACTCTGCCAAAATCAGCAATTGTGACCGACATTGTCTACACCCCGCTTGAAACACCTTTCTTGAAATCAGCCAATGCGCTGGATTTAAAAACCGTCGATGGTCTTGGCATGTTGCTGCATCAGGCGGTGCCGGGTTTTGAAAAATGGTTTGGCCTTCGCCCGGAGGTCACGGATGAATTACGCGACTATATTTTAGGACTTTCGACATGATAAAAGCAGGTCTGACCGGTTCTATCGGCATGGGAAAATCCACCACCGCGCAAATGTTTCGCGATGAAGGCATCGCGGTTTATGATGCGGACGCAACTGTGCATCAACTTTATTCAGGCGAAGCAGCGCCATTGATTGAAGCAGCGTTTCCAAATACAATCAGGGACGGAACAGTCGACCGCACCAAGCTGAGCGAATATGTCATTGGCAAGCCAGAAAATATGAAAAAGCTGGAAGCCATCATTCACCCGATGGTGCACAAACAAGAACAGGAATTTTTACAAAAAGCAGAGACAAGAGGTGACAAGCTCGTCGTTCTCGATATCCCGCTCCTGTTTGAAACAGGCGGCAAAAACCGCGTCGACAAAATCATCGTCGTCACCGCACCCGCCGAAGTGCAAAGACAAAGAGTCTTAGCCCGCGAAGGCATGACCGAAGAAAAATTCGAAGCGATACTGGCAAGACAAGTGCCCGACAGTGATAAACGCGAACAGGCTGATTTTGTGATTGATACGAGTGAGGGGTTAAATGCTA
The DNA here is from genome assembly GCA_937951455.1 of uncultured Rhizobiaceae group bacterium. Lineage (GTDB taxonomy): Bacteria > Pseudomonadota > Alphaproteobacteria > Rhizobiales > Rhizobiaceae > JAALLB01. The sequence continues at coordinate 5,224 of CALFBU010000107.1, read as the reverse complement.
CTCGGGAGCGAGTTAAACACATAATAGGCTTACTATAAAATGGATCAAAAAAAATTTATTTTGAAAATTCTTCGTCAGCATTGGGTTAAAGATGACGATAAATATGATGAAAAAGATCTTTGTTCTCATGGAGAAGTTTATGTGAAACTAGGTTCTGAAGAACTATCAAATAAAGAGACAGGTTCTTTTACATTATCTGCTGCAGCTTTGTATTTGTTGCGTTCGCTAGAACAAGATTGTCAGTTATATCAGTTTTATAATCAACTGATTCCGTGTTGTGGATTTTCAATTTATCCGAACAAAAAGAAAGAAAACTCTGTCGAAATTATTGGATGTCTTGACGGCGTTGATTGGAAAGTCGCGCATAAGAATGGGATCGTTTTTCTAGAATCTCAATCTGGTAGCAAAGTTGATTTACCATTGATTGAATACAAAAAAGTTGTTCTTGAATTTGTAAACGAAGTTGAGAATTTTTATGGCAACCCCGAAAATAAGACCATACCTGAAGAATTAGAGGAAAAAGAGGGGTTTATTCAATTCTGGGCTGAATGGAACGAATTGAAAGAGAGGCATAAATAATACAAATTTAATCGCATAAATTTCTGTAGAAGACCCACATCCCCGCATGACAAACCCTTAAACACCCCCTAAATTCCACCCATGTCAGAAATCTTGCGCGAAATCATATTCGATACGGAAACCACGGGTCTTAAGGCCAATGATGGTGATCGGGTGATTGAGATTGGTGCGGTTGAGCTGATTAATCGCTTTCCCAGCGGCAAGACCTATCATGTCTTTATCAATCCTGAGGGTAAAGAAGTTCATCCCGAGGCTTTGAAAGTTCATGGCATTAGCAATGAGTTTTTGAACGATAAGCCGAAATTTTCAGAGGTTGCGGATGAGTTTCTGGAGTTTTTTTCAACGGGCAGTTTGATCGCGCATAATGCGTCGTTTGATACGGGCTTTTTGAATGCTGAATTAAAGCGTCTTGGAAAACCACCGATTGATAATGCGCGCGTCATTGATACGCTTGAAATCGCGCGCCGCAAGCATCCGATGGGCCCCAACTCGCTCGATGCACTTTGCTCGCGCTATAATATTGATAATTCAAAACGCGAAAAACATGGCGCTTTACTCGATTCAGAGATTCTTGCAGAAGTTTACATTGAACTTTTGGGCGGGCGTCAGGCTTCGTTCAGTCTGGAACATGAAAATCAAAACGATCAAAATTCAGGATCAGACTTAAATGAAGATGGTTCGGTGAAATTGATGCAAAGGCCAAATCCTTTGCCATCGCCCTTGTCTCAAGAAGATCTGGAAAGACATCGCGCGTTTGTGGAAACGCTGGGCGATAATCCTATTTGGAAAAAAGTCGGCGGACTTTAAGCTTTCATAATCTCCCCTTCAATCTTTCGACCAAAGGGGAAATCAAAATTTTGATTAAGCATTGCCTTCAGTTTGTTGTGCCATGCGCTGTTGGAACAATTGCGCAAAATCAACCGGGTCAATCATCAACGGCGGGAAGCTGCCATTGCGTGTGGCATCGGCCATGATCTGACGTGCAAATGGGAAAAGCATGCGAGGTGCTTCGATGAGCACAGCCATTTGCAACATTTCCTGCGGCATGCCTGTAAAGCGGAAGATACCAGCGTAAACCAGTTCAACATTGAATAGCAGGTCATCACCGTCCATCGCCTTGGCGTCGAGTTTTAGCTCAACTTCAAAATCAGTTTCGGACAGGGCATTCGGATTTACATTGATGTTGATATTGATTTCTGGTGCCTTGTCGCGTGGACGCAGCGAGCCCGGCGCATTTGGATTTTCAAACGAGAAATCTTTTACATATTGCGCCAGAATATTCATTGCCGGCTGCATTTCTGTGTTTTCTGCTTCTGTTGTTGCTGCCGCAGCTTTCGGTGCTGCTTTCTTGGGTGCTGCTTTTTTAGCCATGTTCAAACCTTGATGTTTAAAATAAATTTCCTTGGTACAAGCAATTGCACCATCCTCAATGTGCTGGCTAGCACGTAGACCCTCATGAAACAAGAACTAAGCAAAAATGGCTGTTTTGATTAGCCTATTTATCGTCAATCTTGTTCCAGGGACTATCCGGATTGGGTTTTTCTGAAAATTCTGACGGATCAAGATCAACCACATCCTCGCCATGCGGATTGCGGCGTTGATCGCCAAAGGGTTGTCCTGCCTGATGAAACGCGCCCTTGGTTTGCACCACCACTTTGGAAGCGATGGTTGACCACAAAAAATGCCTGAAAGGCGGGAAAAACAGCAAGAAGCCAATGGAATCAGTTACAAAGCCTGGTGTAAGCAGCAAAACACCCGCAATCATGATCATCACGCCGCTGACCAGTTCCTTGCCAGGTATTGCGCCATCTCTGGATTTTTCCTGAATACGCGCCAAAGTGGACAGACCCTGTACCCTAAGCAGAATGGAACCCAGAATTGCCGTTACCAAAATCATACCCAACGTATAAGCAACGCCAATTTGTCCGCCGACCATGATAAAGACAGCGATCTCCAAAATCGGGATAAAAAGAAGTAAAAAAGGTATGATGCCAAGATGCATATGATGTTCACATTATTATTAGAGTTATTTTGGTTTACCATCATATAGGAATGATGAAAGAGAATTTGAATGGTTGCCTTTGCAAGTTCCTTTTCAAAGACTATATAAAGAGAAATCATCTAACTGGCGAAAAACATGCAATCCTTTGATCCATTTACAGTAGCAATCCTCGTCGCGGCAATTGTCGTGCTTTTGAAACTCCGTTCTGTCCTCGGCCAAAAGACAGGTCACCAGGAAGATATGAGTGATTTATTCGATCGTGAAAAAGAAAAACGCAAAACAAGGCAAGATGGCCCGCCAGCCGATAACGTTGTGAAACTGCCAACACGTGGTCAAAATGACAACTCCAATTCAGATGAAAAAGACCCAAGGCTTGCGCAAATTGACAAGCTTGCCAAACCAAGAACGAAAATCAACAAAGGCCTGAAAGATATTCTGGCAGCCGATCCGGCCTTTAACCCGAAAGAATTTATGGCAGGCGCGGATATGGCATATGAAATGATCGTCGATGCCTTTGCACAAGGCGATACAAAAAGTCTGAGAAACCTCTTGTCCCCTGAGGTATTTGAAGGCTTTGATTCCGTCATCAAGGATCGTGAGTCACGCGGAGAAACGGTTAAGTCAACATTCATCGGAATTGACGAATCAGAAATTCAGGCTGCTGAGGTCAAAGATCACGAAGCGCATATTACCATCAAGTTTGTCTCACAGATTGTTTCCGCTACGCTTGATAAAGAAGGCGTTGTTATAGAGGGTGACGATAAGGATATTGCACGCGTCAAAGACGTTTGGACTTTTGCGCGTGATACAAGAAACAATGACCCGAACTGGAACCTGGTTGCAACTGAAGCCGGGGCTTAAAGAATAATATGCGTGCGGGTTGGCAGCAAACGTCCTTTGATAAACTCAAAGGCTGGGAACAGGATGATCATGTCGCCGCTTTAAGTTGCTTTCGCATGTCGGCTAAAGCTTTTGCCAAACGTTCTTTCGTAAGCCGCATTGCGGTTAATCCGACCCCGGAACTATTGGCGGTAGCAGATCAGGCGTTGCAACTTGATATCAAAAACATCAGCAAGCTGGCTGCCCGAAAGTTTTTTGAAAATAACTTCGAACCATATACTTATAAAAAAGAGCATGGATTTGTAACGGCGTATTTCGAACCGGAAGTCGAAGCCTCCCGCGTTAAAACGGATGAATTTTCATATCCACTATATCGACGCCCACATGATCTTGTAAAACTTGATCCTGACAATAAACCTGCAAACCTCGATCAATCTCTCGAATGGGCCCGCAAGACAGATGATGGTTTGGTTGAGTTTTATGACCGTGGCCAAATTGACAAGGGTGCTTTGGATGACCGTGGGCTTGAGCTTTTCTGGTTAAAATCTGTCGTTGAAGGGTTTTACATTCACATTCAGGGCTCGGCACGCTTGCTCTTTCGTGATGGCACATCGGCCCGCGTTTCATATGCGGGTAAAACGGGCCATCCCTACACTTCCATTGGCAGGCTTCTTGTAAAGAGAGGCGTCATGCCGCTTGAAGATGCAAACATGGTCAACATCCGTGCATGGCTGGAAGAAGATTTAGATCGTGGCATCGAGGTCTTGCACAACAACCGCTCATTCATTTTCTTTACAGAACTGGAAGGCCATGACCCGGATTTTGGTCCGATTGCGGCGGCAGGTGTTCAACTCACTGCAGGCAGAAGTCTTGCCGTAGATAAATCGGTTCATGCCTATGGAACACCGATTTGGCTTTCAACGCATGAGCCGTTACCGGGTCAGTCAAATTTATACCAACGCCTGATGATTGCACAGGATACAGGTTCTGCCATTGTTGGTGAGCAACGCGGCGATATTTTCATCGGCTCAGGCACAGAGGCTGGTACACTTGCCGGCAGTGTACGCCACGATACAGATTTTATTGCGCTTCATCCAAAAGGTGAGTAATCATGGCTAAGAAGCGCAAGGAAGATCATGAACTTTGGGAGCGGGTAAAGCGAACAACAAAGCCGCTTCACAGCAATCGCGCCAGTCAAGAATTCAAGGCTGAAATGGGTGAGATGAACGTCGCCCGACCAGAACCCATTCGCGGCGTCCCACGCATCATTCGTCCTTATGCACCAGAGCCAGTCGTGGCAGTCACGCTTGCGCCAAAGCCATCGCTGCTTGACCAATCGGTGACACGGAAAATTGCCAAAGGACGCACTGGTATTGAAGGTCGTATTGATTTACATGGCATGACACAAGCAGAAGCGCATTCGCGACTGTTCAGGTTTTTGGAAAGTTCTTACCAGCAAGGCAAAAGAACAATTCTTGTGATAACCGGTAAAGGCACGCGTGGTGAGGGCATCTTAAGACATGCGGTTCCGCGATGGTTATCCGAACCGGAGTTTCGAAAATATGCCAGTGGTTATCACGAAGCGCACGTAACTCACGGTGGAGGTGGGGCGCTTTACGTGAGGCTTCGAAATCCGGTAAAGGCATTAGGTAAATGACGCCTTTTGGTTTAAAGATGCGCGAATTGCGTGCTGCAAAAAACGTAAATCAAAAACAAATGGCCAAGGATTTAAAAATTTCCGCAGCTTATTTGTCAGCACTTGAAAGAGGCCATCGCGGCATACCCAGCTGGCAATTTCTTCAA
>CALFBU010000106.1 GCA_937951455.1 uncultured Rhizobiaceae group bacterium | reverse complement strand
ACCATTTCAACGCGTCGCCCTTGATCATCAGGTTTTTATCATCCGCAGCCGTTGCTGCAAAATATAGCCCACTTTGTTTACGGCATTGACTACAATGGCATGCAACGATGGGACGCATCTCGCCCTGCGCTTCCCATGTTACACCACCACAGTTGCATGAACCCTTGGTAATTTTAGTCATTCAGTCCTCCAAAAAAAAATGGGCATCAGAAACTCCGATGCCCATTATTCAAAATTATCAAATGTAAAGACTATGCACTAACGGCAAGCGCTTCACTACCAGCGCCACGATCTTCTTGCAGAAGCTCTGCAATCAGGAACGCAAGTTCAAGTGACTGGTTGGCATTCAAACGCGGGTCACATTGTGTGCGGTAGCGTGAACTCAAATCATCAGCTGTCACTTCTTTTGCACCACCAGTACATTCAGTTACGTCTTGACCCGTCATTTCAAAATGCACACCGCCAGCGTAAGTGCCTTCTGACTTGTGAATTTCAAAGAAGCTTTTGACTTCTGAAAGCACATAATCAAACGGGCGTGTCTTATAACCACCAGCAGAAATTGTGTTGCCATGCATCGGATCACATGACCAAACGACTTTTTTGCCTTCACGTTCAACCGCGCGAATAAGTTCTGGCAAATGATCACCAACTTTTTCATGACCAAAGCGATTAATCAGTGTAAGACGGCCCGCTTCATTTTCCGGATTTAGAATATCACAAAGTTCAAGCAGACCATCAGCCGTCATGGAAGGACCACACTTCAAGCCAATCGGATTTTTGATCCCGCGGAAATATTCAACATGGCCGTGATCTGGCTGGCGTGTGCGATCGCCAATCCAAAGCATGTGGCCTGAGGTGGAGTAATAATCACCTGACGTTGAATCGTTTCGCGTCAACGCTTCTTCATAGCCAAGCAACAAGGCTTCATGGCTTGTATAAAAATCAGTCTCACGTAGGCGTTGATGATCATCAGCAGAAAACCCAATGGCTTTCATGAAGCGAAGCGTTTCACCAATACGGTCTGCAAGTTGTTTATAACGCTCGCCTGATGGACTGTCAGAAACAAAACCAAGTGTCCATTCGTGAACATGCTCAAGATTGGCGTAACCACCCTGCGCAAACGCACGAATAAGATTGAGTGTCGCAGCGGACTGACGGTAAGCCATAATCTGACGCTCAGGATCTGGCACACGAGAAGCCTCATCAAATTCAATACCGTTGATAATGTCACCGCGGTAACTTGGAAGCGTTACATCATCTTTTGTCTCATGATCAGATGAACGTGGTTTGGCAAATTGCCCTGCAATGCGTCCGACTTTCACAATGGGCTTCGCTGCTGCATAGGTAAGGACCACAGACATCTGAAGGAACAAACGGAAGAAATCGCGAATATTATCTGCACCATGCTCAGCAAATGCTTCGGCACAGTCGCCACCTTGAAGTAGGAATGCACGGCCTTCAGCAACTTCACCAAGCTGGCGTTTAAGTGCTCTCGCCTCACCTGCAAAAACCAAAGGCGGAAAAGAAGCAAGACGCTCTTCAACTGTTTTAAGCGCTGATTGATCATCATATTCCGGAACCTGGATAATCGGTTTTGATCTCCAAGAATTCGGTGTCCAGTTCTGTACCATTGGTTTTACCTATATTATGTTTTACATCGACGACAATCGACTAATCTGATTGTCCTAACCGAGGCTTTATAGCGGGAATGTGAAAACTTTTCCACAGGATATTTTATCAAAATTTCACTGTAAAAAAATCTTCTGCTTGTCTACAACTTGAGTTGATCGAATTAATTGGAAAATGAAAATGCCAAAAGCCGCGCAAGAAATCATTCTACACAACTATCCACAATCTCCCGTTGCCGAGAAAGCGCGTGTTGCTTTTGGCATTAAGGGGGTAGACTGGCGTGATGTTGAAATACCGCGCATCGTTCCAAAGCCTTTCCTGACACAGCTTACGGGCGGATACCGGCGCACGCCTGTTGTTCAGATTGGTGCGGATATTTACTGCGACAGCCAATGTATTATTCACGAGCTAGAGCGTCGAATTCCCTCGCCAACGTTTTATCCGACCAAAGACGCTGGCCTTGCATGGTCCTTAAGTCGCTGGACGGATGGTGAACTCTTCAGTCAGGCAGTGCAAATCGTGCTTGGTTCTAACATGAAAGATTTGCCAGCCGACTTTGCTGAAGATAGAGGCAGGCTTTATATGGGACCTGACTGGGCGGAAGGCTTGAAAGAAGCCAATGCTAACCTACCGCATTTAGTGGCGCAAATCAGAACACCCTTTGATTGGTTAAACGAACAACTGTCAGATGGTCGCAAGTTTTTATTTGGCGATGCAGCTGGCGCAATTGATGCCCAGATTTATCATGTTGTTTGGTTTCTGCGCGGACGATGCATTCAGGGCCCTGCACTTTTGTCAGAGTTTTCCGATTTGGAACGCTGGGAGCAGAATGTAAAAGAAATCGGCCATGGCAATTCCTCCCCTATGACACCACAGGAAGCCATTAAGCGTGCTGGTGAATGTGAACCGATTGAAACTTCTGGAATCGATGAAAAAGACCCTCAAGGCTTTAAACAGGGCATGCAGGTGGAAATATCGCCAGATGTGGATGGTGGCGAGCAACCCGTCACCGGATCTGTCGTCGCGGCAAACAGTAAGACGATAACCATTCACCGCCACGATGAAGAAGCAGGAAATTTGCACGTGCATTTTCCACGCGCAGGGTATAAAGTGAACTTAATTAGTCAAGTTTAAAACGAAGAAGGTATTTCATGCTCGATCCTGACAAACCCGTTGTTGTTGTAACAGGCGCAAGCCGTGGCATTGGTCATGGCATAGTCAAACACTTCTATGACCAGGGCTGGGAAGTCATCACCATGGCAAGAACGTCCTTCTCTACCCAATGCCCTTGGGCCGAAGGCATCATCAAGCATATCCGTGTTGATTTGTCAGATACCAAATCCATAGAAACAGCTTGTCGGGAACTGCAAACAAAACTGGATGGTCGAGGCCTGAACGCATTGGTGAATAATGCGGGCATTTCTCCAAAAGGCGAAAATGGCGCGCGCCTTGATGCAACACAAACATCGGTTGAAACATTCATGGCAGTCCAACAGGTAAATCTGATTGCACCCCTGATGCTCGCACAAAATCTGTTGGAGCCACTGAAAATTGCAAAAGGCTCTATCGTCAATGTTTCATCCATTGCTGCCCATCATGTGCATGATTTTGCCGGAGCGGCTTATGCAATTTCAAAGGCCGGACTTTCTACCCTCACCCGCGAACTGGCGCATGAGCTTGGAGAGACAGGCATCCGCGTTAATGCAGTGGCCCCTGGCGAAATTGCCACCTCCATTCTCTCACCCGGCACCGACGAACTTGTTCAAACAGACGTACCGATGAAGCGCCTGGGGCGTCCTATGGAAGTTGCTGAAGTAGTCTATTTTTTGGCTAGCGAACACGCTTCTTATGTGACAGGCTCAGAAATACATATCAATGGTGGACAACACATCTAAAAGGC
>CALFBU010000105.1 GCA_937951455.1 uncultured Rhizobiaceae group bacterium | reverse complement strand
ATCGCATTATCGTAGTCCCCTTGTCCAGCTGGGAATATCTTGAAGGCGCAGTCAATAACGAACATGCAAGTCTGGCATCAACACCCAAAAAAGCTGCCGCCCTGTTGTCACCTAAAACGGACATTTGTGAAAAACCAGAATATTATTACGCGCCTGTAGACCTGTCTAAGCTCTAAAAATCGGTGATTTTTTTGCAGATAACAAAGCTTTCAATATCTCAACAACAGTTGAAATATTTTTATCCACATCGTGACCTTCATCAATCTTGACGTAGTGACGCTCCACAACACCATCATGGCATGCTGCAAGAAGCGCACCTGCGGATTGTTCAAGTTCGCTATGATCGATTCTATACTTTTCAAAAGTAGAATATTTGAATGCGTTCGACCACCTGAAAACACCAGGGAAACTTGAATACCAAGTACTGCCAAAGACGATTGCTTTCTTACCCTTACGAACAGCTTCCCAGCCCACGGTGCCCGTAATCGTAGCAACCCCCTCACAATGGGCGATCAACGTATTGGTATTCGCAAAAGAAGGCATGAAAACAACATTCGGAATTCGGTTCAAACGATGGAAGAATAAAGGCCCACGTGAGTAAGCACCCTGCTTTGGGTTTTCTTTCACATAAATTTTCACATCATCTGGCAAAATTCTCGAAAGCTCTTCAATGGCTAAAAGCTGGTCGCGATACCGACCTCCCAAGGATGACGTTGTCATCTCGGGCTGTAGCTGCAATGGAAAATATATAAAGCGTTGTTCAATATCAATTTGCTGATTTTCAAATTCCATCAAATGTTCAAAGTAAGCCATTTCGTTTTCATGGAAAAACCGTGAAAATGGATCACGCCAGGATGGAAACCCAGAGTAAATTTTTCTGGCTCTTTTGATCAATCTGAAAAAATGAAATGGCTGCAAAAGCATGCTAGGCTTTTTAAGCAGAATATAAGCCAGAATATTAAACCAACCTCTCATAGAAAGCTTCCCGCCCTTGTCCGGTGCCTGGCCAATATCCTTCATGTAAAACAAATCAAGGTTTTCTTTTTGATCGATTAGCATAGGCTTTGCCTTTGATTTTTTCCCACCAAAAAAACCAAAATCTTCTACCGCTTCCATTGAGAAATATTTACCTGGGAAAATGGACTGCGTGAGTACAAGTGTTTTAATCCCAAGGCATTTGCAAATATCATACAAAACCGTATCGCATACCAGATGCGGGACGTTGAAAAACAACGCATGCGTGATGTTTTCTTCCTTAATTTTCTGAGCGAGCATATCGCTTAAAATGTAAAAATAATCGAGGTAATCCTGCAGGTTTTTCAAATTATGAGAGCGATAACGATAACCATCGGAATATCTGAACAATTGATCTACCGTACGCTCCATACTTTGACGAAAAACAGGCGAAGACAACAATTCATAATTATCACCGGCATAATGTTGATCACGCATCAAATGCCCACGCTGGCCTTTTCGGGTGTCCATGCGCGAAAGAGACGACGCTTTGAAATCCGCCATGTCATTTCCAAAATGTAGACGTAAATCAATATCATCCGAATTTTTAACCAGCGCTTCTAGTATCTTGTCGGTATTATCAGCCGTGGAAACGCACAATAAACGGATGCTCATGACGGCATCCAATCGCGCTCATGCGTATCAAGCCAGAGTTCACGCAACCATTTGGCAGGCTTTGTTTTGTAGCGTAATTTTGTTCCTGCCCCAATAATGGCTTCTTCCATCTTAGGATCGCCATGAAAACACATGACACGGCAGACTTCTGGCAAACGCGGCTCAATTACAAAATTTAAAGGCATCATTGGAATACCTTGGCGCTTGAAAGAACATATCCAACCATCTGGAAAATATTCAAGTTGTTTGTATTTATGGGCTGTCAGAGAAATATAACGCTGTTCACCTTTGTAAGCGACCGCAGTTTGAATATCATCCGCAAACTCAGTGTATAAGAAGTCGTGTTTACCAGGATCAAAACGATAAACAGAACCATGCCCACCAACACGGCGACGGCGACGCTCTAACCAATCTCGACCCATGCAAATTTTACCAGGCGCGTGATCAAAAAAACCATCCATTGGGCCAGAAACAACAACATCCAAATCCATCACGAGTGTAGGACCTTCCAGCCCAACCTCATCAGGTTTCATCATGGTAACCTTACGCCAGGCACCCCGGCGCTTGCCCGTCGTCATGGCTGTCACCATTTCTTCTTCAAAGGGTACAACCGGCAAAGGATGAACTTCTACCTCATCGCGAATACCATCCGAATTTTCTGTAAAGCATACAAACCTGAACGGTCGCTTGATATTGCGCTTTACGCCGGCATACAGCCGGTTCACATAGTAAGGAGGGAACTTGTCGCCCCATTTTATACAAACAATATTGGCAACGCTCATTTGGGTATGCTTCTGAATGAAAATGATATGCTGCGTCTCGTAACACCAAAACAAACTTCCTGCAAACCTATCCTATTAGAATATATAAACAGATTTGAAGTACGCCTGATCATGCTGATAGCAATGAATTCGACGTGTGAAGCATTATTAGTCTTTGATTAACCCAAAAACTCAAAACCGTGGCAAAGTTGTAAAAAGTGACCCAACGTTAATACCTTGCAAGCTAGGTTTTCTCGGGATTTTACAAGTGGTGGACATCAAATTGACTGAAAATATTCTAAAAAACAAAGCAAAAAAGCTGCTTAGCATATTTAATCTCGAAGAATTTGATGAAAATCAATTCGGCGAGGCTGGCGGACGCGAAATTCGCAAACTACAGGTCAAGTCTGTTTACTCGCTTACCTCAGCCATGATGTTGGGAAACATATTATTTGCAACATTACTGACAGTAAATCTATTGGGCGCAACCCAATGGCTAAACGTATTGGCGGTAACCTGGTGCGTCGTCTTGGTGGGCTTATCCTTATTTACTCTGAACAAAAGTAATGCACGCGCCAAGGCAAAAACAGAGTATTCCGGTTCAGAAAAATCCATTCGCAATCTTATTCTCTCTTCTGCAATACTTTCCACGCTTTGGTGTTTCCCGATTATTTTCTTTTATGGGATTACGGATGGCATTGAACGCGGCATGATCACAGCCATCATGACCGGCATCTTGGCTGCAGGTGCCGTATCATTGGCGAGGGTACCAAAAGCTGCATTTACTTGGCTGGCAATAGCTGGAACGATTCACACAATCGTTGCGCTTCACTCCGGTTTCAGAACAGGCGAACTTGCTGATTTTTGTATCGCGATATTCTCTGTTTTTGCAACTGCTGGATTGGTAGCGTCCGTTAAAGAACGAACCATCTCATTCTTTGCTGCGTTCGCAAACACGCAGAGTATTAAAGAGAAAAGCGATGTGATCGATCTTTTGCTTAAAGATTATGAAAGCCAGTCGACGGAATGGCTTTGGGAAACAAACGCTCAGGGCGTTGCGACAAGAGTACCACAACAAATTCTGGACATATTGGGTTATGACCTAAAGTCTCTTCAAGAGACTAGCACTCCGAAATTAGCACGCCTGCATGCAACACCGGAAAGCGATGAGAATATAAATCGACTAATGGATTCCCTTTCTCGAATGGAAGAATTCCACGACATTACACTCAGTGTTAAAGACGTCAGAGATGGATCAGTTAAATGGATTATGACCCGCGGCAAGCCACAATGGGACAATGGAAAATTCCTTGGGTACAGAGGCATTTGTGCTGATGCAACTGCTGCGATGGAAGCCGAGAAAAATATACGCTATCTTGCTAAACATGATGCATTAACAGGCCTAGCAAACCGTTCAACCTTCAATGAGCAGGTAAACAGATGGCATATTTCCAATCGTGAGTTTAGCATTCTTCTAATTGATCTAGACCACTTTAAAGCAGTGAATGACACATCTGGTCATGCAGCAGGAGACGCTGTTTTGGTTGAAGTCGCAAAACGTTTGAAAAAAGCAGTCCATGAAAATGGATTAAGACGAGCGGATGAATGTACAATTGCTCGCTTTGGTGGCGATGAATTCTCCGTAACCTTTGCAAGAGATCGACGCAATGAGAAATCAAACCTCAAAGAAACAACCGACAAAATTGCCGAAAAAATTGTTGACTTGATGGCAGAGCCCTTCTTGTTTGAGGGCAATGAAATCCGTATTGGTGCATCTGTGGGCTATATTATAGCGCCTGAAGATGGGACTGAAATTACGCAACTCATCAACCGAGCTGACATGGCATTATACCGCGCCAAAGCAGATGGTAAATCAACACAGCGTCGCTTTAACTTTGATATAGATGAAGAAAATCGATCCACTAAAATACTGGAGCTTGACGTGCGAAACGCGTTAAGGCTGGGGCAATTTAAAATTGCCTACCAACCGATTGTTTCTGTAAGCTTTGATGAGAATGGGGCCGAAAAGCCTATCGAGCATGCTGGGATGGAAGCGCTTTTGAGATGGGAACATCCAACCAAAGGTAAGATAGGTCCAGACGTTTTCATACCCATAGCAGAAGCCAGCGGCAGTATCATCGCTATCGGTGAATGGGTTTTGAAACAAGCATGTTTGGAAGCTGTAAGTTGGAAGAATGAGGCTTCAATCGCCGTGAATGTTTCCGTTAAGCAAATCACAGCACCAAACTTCATGCACACTGTGCTAGGAGCTCTTGCGACATCGGGCTTACCTGCTCATCGCCTGGAAATTGAGATGACTGAAAGCGTCCTGATCATTGATCCGGAGTTGACGATCTCGACAATCCGTCAACTAAGAGCTTTAGGTGTTAGAGTATCACTGGATGACTTTGGAACAGGATATTCTTCTCTTTCCTACATTGCGGACTTTGACGTTGACCGTATCAAAATTGACAAATCTTTTGTCGACAAGCTGAGTGATGAAAATGCAAATGCTGCACCGGTCATTCAAGCCATAACAAACCTTGCTTCGTCGCTGGGCCTCGTAACAGTTGGTGAAGGCGTGGAGACAAAAGAACAAGCCGCACTTTTGAAAAAGCTCGGGTGTGACCATCTCCAGGGCTATTATTATGGCAGACCGGAAATCAAGGAAAACAAGGCTATGGATGATAGCAAGACTGTTGACCTTATTGTCTCTGGTAAAGACGAGACAACAACTGCTAAAAATGCTGATACTCAAGCAAAAAAAACCGGTTGATTTTGCTTGGATCAACTGGTTTTTCAACAAAATAAAGCATAACAACACACGTTCAAACCTGTGTGTGTTGTACGTTCTACCCTTGTAATATGCCCTGCCCGATTGTTATCTATAACAAGAAACAAATCATGGTTGAGCTTATGTCTACACATCACACTAAAATGCTTATTATTGGTTCTGGCCCTGCAGGTTATAGTGCAGCCATTTATGGCGCGCGCGCCATGCTGGAGCCAACAATGGTTGCAGGCCTGGAACAAGGCGGGCAATTGATGATTACAACTGAAGTTGAAAATTATCCAGGCTACGCAGAAGCTGTTCAAGGCCCTTGGATGATGGAACAAATGCTTGAGCAAGCCAAGAACGTTGGCACCAACATCATCAATGACCATATTATGGAAGTTGATCTGGACGTTCGCCCCTTCAAGGCTGTTGGGGATAGTGGTACGATTTACACAGCTGATACGCTGATCATCTGCACAGGCGCTAAAGCAAAATGGCTAGGTCTGCCTTCAGAACAAACCTTCATGGGTTTCGGCGTTTCAGCCTGTGCCACCTGTGACGGATTTTTCTATCGCGGCAAGGAAGTGGTCGTCGTAGGCGGTGGTAACACCGCAATTGAAGAAGCGCTTTACCTTTCCAACCTTGCATCTAAAGTGACAATTCTACACCGACGGGATGAATTCCGCGCAGAACGCATCTTGCAGGAGCGTGTTTTCAAGAAAGAAAACATCGACATTATTTGGGACAGCGAACTTGTAGAAATAACAGGTGAAGAGAGCATCCCGCCTTCTGTCACTGGTGTGAAAATTAAAAATCGCAACACTGGGGAAATCACAGATTTTGCAACGCATGGCGTTTTCATTGCCATCGGCCACGCACCTCAGACAGAACTCTT